>JAGTVD010000455.1 GCA_018224505.1 Desulfatitalea sp.
CAGCGATACCTGGCACACTTCGCACAACAGGCGGCCGCAGGCCGCACAGGGCGCCGATGCCGGTTGGCCGGGATGGTAGAAGCATTCCGCCAGGCCGTGGGCCTGCGGGCTGCCGGCGCTGCCCGGCGGCGCTTCGTCGCCCCAATAGGCATTGAAAACGTCAACCCGGAGCAACGAACGGCATTCCGGGCACGGTGCCCTATGACCGGTGTTTACAGCGTCGGCGCTCTGGATTGTGCGGCAGTGGGGACAGGCAATCATGGGTGATCCATGTTCCGATGGTATTTTATTTGCGCACCACGCGGGTGCTGCAGATGCGATCATGAAGGGCCCGTTTTTCACCGTCAAAGGCCACCATCAGGTATCCGAACATCATGATCAGGGCGCTGATGAATTCGGCGAAGTTGCGGCCCAGGGCCCGCATATACGAGACTTTGCCGCCATCGGCGGCGACCACCTTGAGATTGCATGCCATCTTGCCCGGCGTAGCACCGAAACGGCCGATGAAAAAAGTGGTGTACAGGGCCGGGATGAGGATGCCGATCAGCTGTTGGATCCCCAGCAGCCAAAGAGCGCCCGAGGAGAAGGCATCCGCGGGGTCGACGTAGGCCGGCGCGGATGCGGACGTCAGGAAGCTCATGGCAACGACGATGATCATATGGGTGACGCCCAGGATCAGATAATCAATGCACTTGGCACCGAATCGCACCCAGAATCCGGCATATTTAAGGATGCCCCCAATGGCGACACCCTCCTTGAGCCGCTGCACGAAAAGCGGTTTGCAGGCCGCACAGATCACCTGATTGTCGAATCGCACCACCTGCTCTTTGGGGAAGGTGCGTTTGCACTGGGAGCAGACAACACTTTCAGTGCGCAACACGCCCGCCTCCGGTGCCGGTGGCGCATTGGCGGTCGCCGCTGCGGGTGCGATCTCAGTGGGTGACGCAGGAGTGATGTCCGCCGTCTGTTTGGCACCGACCATCTCCGCCAGCGGCCGCCAATCGGTCATGGCGGTGCTGCGGACCAGGGTCTGTCCGTTGATCCGTCTGGCATGAATCAGTTCCTGCAGTTGAGATTTGCCGATCGGGCCGATCTCCTGGCGCCCCTCTTTGTAAAACCACGTCATGTATCATCTCCTCTGTTCCGTGGATGGTCCCTGAATCCGGAGCCGGCACAAACTATCGGCGCCCCGGGGCCTTGCACCGGCAGGCATAGCTCCAGCTCATCGGATTTCATGTTTCAAGGGAGTGGAAACCAATCGAAAACGGATGAAAAACTGCGGGACCATAGCAAACCATTCGGCGGATGGGCAAGCAAAAAGTCAGTTTTGTCCAGTGGGCTCTAAATCCCACCATTTTCAGCCGTGCGCGGCTTCTCGAACCCGATGAAAAAGGCCAAAAGGGCCGGGATCACCACCAGGGTGAAAACCGTCGACAAGGCCAGCCCGCCGAGGAGTACCGAGCCGATGCCGCGGTACATTTCGCTGCCGGAGCCGGTGGAGAGCACCATGGGCGAAAGGGCCAGAATGGTGGTGGCGGCGCTCATGAAAATGGGGCGGATGCGAGTGCGCACGGCTTCGTTGATGGCTTCGGGACCGGGCATGGCTTCGAAGCGCACATTGTTCAGGGACTGGTGCACGATCAAGATGGCGTTGTTGACCACCGAACCCACCAGGATGATAAAGCCGAGCATGGTGAGCACATCCAGCGGCTGAGGGGCGATGGTGGCGTTGACCAGCCACAGGCCTAAAAAGCCGCCCGCCGCCGCCAGGGGGACGGCGAACAGGATGATGAGCGGGTAGAAGAAGTTTTCGAAAAGGGCCGACATCAACAGGTAGATGATGAGAACGGCCAGTACGAAATTCCATTTCAGGGCGTCGAAAGTCTCGGTGAGTTTGTCCGCATTGCCACCGGTGGCCACCGCGACGCCCTGGAGCATGCCTTGCTGTTTCAGATCCGCCACAATGGCGTCGATTTGTTCAAGGGCGGCTTGCAAGGGCAGGTCGTCGGGCGGGGTGACCTCCAGGCGGATGTTGCGCCGCTTTTCCAAACGGGCGATTTGGGTCATGCCCTGGCTGTACTCGATGTGGGCGACGTCGCCGATGCGGATCAGTTGACCATGGTTGTTGGCGATCAGGGCGTTGAGGATCGCTTCGGGAGTCAGATAGGTGCTCTCCGGGGCCCGCACCACCAGATTGATCTGGTAACCATCGGTGGGCCGGTACTCGCCGATGATTTTTCCCTGGCTCATCACCGCGACGTAGTTGCCCAGGTCGGTTTCGGTAAGGCCCGAAGCGGCCAGCTTGCGTTTGTCCGGGATGATGTTGACCTCCGGATAGGTCATCTCCAGGGAGGGCACCGGCCGGATCTGGGCGTTGGATATGGCCTGGGAGAGGGTGCCGAACAGCAACCCGGCCGATTGAATGATGGTCGGCAGGTCATCTCCGGAGATATTGACATCCACGGTACGTCCCTGGCCCAGATCGGTCTGGAAGATGCCCGGCTGGATGCTGACGCCGAACATGTCCGGCAGGGAATTGGCGATGCGGTTCATCAGGGGGATCAACTCCCGGGCACGGGTCTCGTTTTCCTCGGTCAGGACGCTGCCCACCAGGGTGAACATGTCCGCGTTGACATAAAAGGTATGCTTGATTTGGGGAATGCCGTCCCGGCCATCTTCTTCCATATAGGGTTTGATCTGGCTGAAAATGTAGTCGCCGATTTCGCGGCGTTTGCTTTCGGAATAACCCGGCGGCGGCACCAGGATGGTCATGATGATGTTCTGGTTGCCCTGGGGCAGGTATTCGGCCTTGGGCATCAAGGCCCATGCGATCAGCAGGGCCAGGGATGTGAAGCCGATAACGCTGGCCAGGCGCAGGAAAATGGTGCGGCGGCAGAAGAGCGACGCGGTGGTGATAATACGGACGATCACTGCGCCCAGCCGATCCAGGTGGCCGCTCTGAAAACGCTTTTTTTTGCTTTCATCCCGGCCGTAGGCCCGGTTCATGGCAGTGGGAATCATCGTGACCGACACCAGCAGGCTGAGCAATATGGCCGCGGTGATGGCGATGGCGATATCCTTGAAAAGCTGGCCGGCCTCTTCGCGCATGAAGATGACCGGCAAAAAGACAGCCACGGTGGTCAGAGTGGATGCGATGACCGCTCCATAAACCTCCTTGGTACCCTCGTAGGCCGCTCGGGAGATGCGTTTGCCCATCTGTCGGTGGCGGTCGATGTTCTCCAGCACCACAATGGAGTTGTCCACCAGCATGCCCACGGCAAAAGAGATGCCGGCCAAGCTGACCACGTTGATATTGCGGTCCAGCAGCCACAGAAAAAGGAAGGTGCCGACGGCCGAAACCGGGATGGAGAGGGCTGTGATGAGGGTGGATCGAAAACTGCGCAGAAAAAGAAGCAATACCGCCACGGCCAGGATGCCGCCGAGAAAGACATTGTTCTGGACGATGCGGATGGCTTTGAGAATGTAAGGCGCCTGGTCGTGGTTCCATTTCAGGTAAAGATTGTGCTCGGGCAACACTTCCTTGTTGAGGTGGTCCACCACGGACCGGATGTTTTCCACCAGATCCAGTACATTGGCACCGGTCTGCCGGCGGACCATGATGACGATACTGTCCGACCCGCCGTCAAACACGGCGAACATCTGGGTTTCGTGCCCCATGCGGGTGGTGGCGATGTCCCGCAGGAAGATGCGCTGCCGGCCGTCGTCGAGAATGACCACATCCAGCGGATCGTCAACGGTTTCAAACTTGGCGGCGGTACGGATGCGATAACTTTTGCGGTCGATATTGAGAAGGCCGGCGGAGGTGTCCTTGTTGGCGGCCGACACTTTCGAGATCACCTGGTTGATGGTGATGCCGTGGCGGGCCATCTTGATGGGGTCCACCTCCACCTCCAACTGGTCGGCGGTGCCGCCGAAGGCCATGATCGAGGCAACGCCATCCACCCGTTCCAGGTACTGCTGGATTTCATTTTCAAAATAGGTCTGGTAGCGGGTCACTTCCCGGGGATCGCCGTCGCGCATCTTCAAAGTCAGGATGACCGAGGGGCTGGCATTGGCGCCGGAGGTGTTGATGATCGGTTTTTTAACATCGTCCGGGTAGTCCCACACTTCGTCGAGTTTGTTGGAGACCCTTTGGACGGCCGTGTTGATATCGGTGCCCAGACCGAAGGTGAGGGTGACCTGGGCGAAGTCATTGTAAGAGGTGCTCTCCATTTTCTGGAGATCCTGAATACTTTTGAGCTTGTCTTCCTGCTTTTCGACCACCTCGCTCTCGATCTCGCTGGGCGTGGCTCCGGTCCAGATGGTGAAGACTTCGATCCTGGGCAGTTCCGTGTCCGGGGCCAGTTGCACCGGCAGCCGTATCAGGCCGATAACTCCGAACAGGACCACCAGCAGGGCCCCCACGGCCACGGTGACCGGTTTGGAAATGGCGTATTTGAGAATATCCATAGCGACGCGTCCGTTGATGGTTTGCAGGGTGGAGTTGCTCATTTCTGTGGTCAGGGCGCCATGACCTGCACGGGCTGATCCGGGCGCAGCCGTTGGGCCCCGTCCACCACCACCGCCATTCCGGCCGATAGCGGTTCCGATGCGACGGCTGCCTTGGAACCCACGAATGCCAGGATCTGCACCGGCAACGGTGCTGCCTTGCCATCCTTGATGGTATAGACAAAATCCTGGCCCTGGAGCGTTACCAAAGCGTCACGGGGCACCAGTTTGCGCATTTTCGGGTTACCCACCGCCACCCGCACGGTCGCCGACATGTTCTCCGCCACCTGGTCCGGCGCCGCAATTTTTACTTTGAGCATGATGTTGCGGGTCATCACATCGGCCACGGGCAAAAAACCTTGCAGCGTGCCGGTCATTTCCCGGTTCAGCGCGTTGAGGATCACGTCCACCTGATCGCCCGGCCGGGCATATTGAAGCAGGCTTTCGGTCACCGGCACTTTGACGTAGAGTTCTTCCAG
>JAGTVD010000456.1 GCA_018224505.1 Desulfatitalea sp.
GAGAAGTTGCTGGTCACTTCCACCACCCGGGCTTCGATCACCACCTGGGAGGTGACCTTATCGATGCGCCGGACGATATCTTCGGCTTGCCGCACCACGGCCACCGTGTCGGTGATGATAATCTGGTTGTTCTTGGTGTCCACGGTGACGCTGCCGCGCCCCTTGGTCAGAATATTTTCGATGTGCGGGCGGACTTCACCCTGGGCGCTAGAGTAGCTGACAGGGATGTATTTGGTGACCAGGGGCTCCAGGGCCTTGACCTCCTCACGGGCTTTGCGCAGGGACTCCAATTGCGCGCGGCGCAGATCTTCCTCCCGTTTGAGGGTTTCGGCGGTGGCGATGCGGACGATGGCGCCTTCCTGGACCATGCCCAGCTGGTTCATGCGCAGCACCAGGTCCAGCACCTGGTCCCAGGGCACCGGTTTGTCCAGGGTCATGGTGACTTTGCCGGTCACATCGCGGTCGATGGCGAAGTTCTGGCCGCTTACCTCCCGCAGGATGCGAAAGACATTCTTAACGTCGGTGTCGTAGAAATCCAGCGCGATTTTTTCGCCGGTAAAGGATCGCCGCCGGGGGGCCAGCAATTCCTGAATTTCGATGTCTTCCCGGGAAAGCCCTATTTCAAGCGGGTCGTCCGCAGGCAAGACCAGGCCGGGTGCATCGCCGGCGCCGGGCATGGCCGACAACGGCACTTGCGTTCCCCGGGGCGGGCTGACCACCCTTTCAGGTTCCTTTTCCGTGCCGCTCAGGACCCGCTGCCAGGCCGGCAATTGGGCCTGTTCCAGGGGTTTGGGCGGGATCCCGGAGGCGTCGAAGTAGACAAAGAGCATATTGTCCGCCTGTTCGGCCACATAGGGCACCGACTCTCGCAGCTCAATGGTGATCACCGATTCGCTTTTGTTCGCGTCGGGCTGCACCGGCAGCACACGATCCACGGCGCTGTTAAAGCGCGTGGTGATCAAGGGCCGTTGACGGTAGGAGGGGATGCGGGTGTCCAATAGCCGGATTTCCATGCTTTGGGGTCCGGTTTTGTGGACGCGGAAATCCACCGGCCGGGTGGTGCCCACCACCAGGGTCGATTTGCCGTCCGATTCACTCAAAAAGTCGACCTTGTTCACCCAGGCGGTACCACCCTGGGTGGTGTTGACCGATGCCCGAGAAACAGTAGCGGCTGGCACGGTCTGAGTGGGCGTTGCTGCCATTGAAGGGGAGGGCGCGGAAACCGTCTGTGCCGGAGCCGCCATGGCCCGGTCCGCCGCGGCGCGATCAAAGCTGATCTGCACGCTGTTGCCTTCCTGGACGGCGATGTACGGCATGTCGGCCGCCAACTGGACCTCAATGCGGGCGGTGGTCTGGCCATTGCCTTGCGTTGCGCTGATCCGTTTGATCAGATCGATCCCTTCCGGTTGGATCACCCGGGTCTGTTCCACCGAAGTTTCGGGCAGATAGAGCACCACGGCAGGCGGGTCGGGCTGTTTGAGGGACGAAAAAGTCAGGGGGCCGTCGGCGGCGATGGTCACGCGCACCTCATCGGCGGTGGCCACGGCGCTGACCGACGATATGGCCGACTTCCGGGTGGAGGCCGTAGGGTCCGACGTCTGCCCGGGACCGGTCTGGGCGGCACAGCCGAAAAGCATGGCTGTCAAACCAAAGGCTACAAGGACAAAGGCTGCGATGTTCGCTCGAATCTTATTCATATTAAAGCTCTCCAGGGGGTTTCTGAAGTTTAAGCTCGGCAAGCTGGATTTTAAGCTCTCCCATCAGGGTCTCTATTTCCTCTTCGACCACGATCCGGCCGGCGTCGATTTCGATCACCCGCCCGGAATTGAGGCCGATGTAGGTGCCTTTGGTGACCACATAGCCCTTGCCGGTGGCATCCACCACCAATGCGCGGTTGCCACTGGTGGCCCGGATAATGGCGGTCACCTTTAATTGGCTGAGGGCCACACGTTCCAGGGGCGTCTGCGGCACGCGACGCTCGCGCCCTTGCGCGGAGGTGGTCTCCTCTTCCCGCACGTCGGGCTGCGCTTTGAACAGGGGCTCAAACGGATCAAAGCGGCCGGTGGGGTCATAGGTGCTGGCCATCTGAAGGGATTCGCGAATCAGTTCCGAGGGCTCGGCAGCGGCGATCTCTTCGGCCAGGGGTTGCGCAGTTGTATCGGCGCTGTCCGTCTGAACCAGCGGTTCGTTTACGGCTGTAACGGATGGAGCAGGCTGCTCATCCATGGCCGGGGTATCTGCGCTGCTTGCCGCTAAGGCCAAGGCTGCGGGTGGTTCCGCTGGGGCCGCCTCCAACGTTGTCTCGGCCACCGGGAGCGGTTCGGGCGCCGTGGCGGCCTGGGATGGCGGTGGCGGTTCAACGGCGATTCTCTGGCTCACTGCCGGTCGCTGTTGCGCCGGTGGCGGCGGATCTTCGCCGCAGGCGAATACGCCGATAAGCAGCACAATCCAAAAACCTGTCATCAAAATGATCGGTTGCCTCTTCATGGTTGCCGTCACCTACCTTCTTCTTTGTCCGGTCTGCTGCTGACCCGCTTGTTGCTGCTGGGCCGCTTCAATAAACTTGTAGGTCACCGCCTGGCATGACGTATTCAACACACTGCTGTCGTCTCCCCGGCTTTGGGGTGCCAGTTTAATGTCCCGGATATTGACGATACGCGGCAGATTGGCCACTTTGTCGAAAAAGAGCGCCACCTGGTGGTAGGAGCCGCTAACGACAATGTCCACCGGTATTTCGGCGTAAAAATCCTTCTTGTTCTCCGGCTTGGGTTGAAAGAGCAGAAATTCCAGGCCGGCGTCCTTTCCGGCTTCGGAAACGCCGGCCAACAGGGAAGGTATCTCCTGGGTTTCAGGCAGGGCCTGCATCACTTCCCGAAACTCGGCCTCTTTCTTCTGCATCCGGTTGCGCCAGTCGTTGAGCTCGGCCGCATTTTTCTTGGCCGTTTCCAGCTCACGCTCAACAGTCGCCAACTGGTTCTGCAACCGGTCGATGTCCTGGTGCTTGGGCCATAACAGCAAATAGATGGAAAGACCGATGAGCACCACCAGCACACTTGCGTAAATGCCGATGCGCTGGGGTTTGGTCAACCCTTCAATTTTTGCGAACAAAGGCGCCAGGGCGCCGGGGGAGGTGTCGCCTTTTTTCATTGCCTTCTCGCTTCGGCCGTTTCCTGAGCGGGCGGCCTTTTCTGAAAGTTGACGTCAAACTGCTTGAGGCTCAAAGTCTCCTGTCCGCGCAAGGTGTGCTGGCGGACGGCGGCCAGCTGGATATTCTGGAACCGCTCCGAGCGCTCCAGGCGTGTCATGTAGTCGGCCACGGTCTGGTTGTCCAGGGCGATGCCGCTGACCCGGATGGTGTCCCCCCGCTCTTCGATCTGGGTGTACCACATGCGCTTTTCCACCAGCAGTTGGTAGATGCTGTCCATGTTCTGAACCGGCGCCAGGCGGTCCCGCTCCAGGGACTCGATGACCTTGATTTTCATGTCCAGGACTTCCAGATTCTTTTTGATCTGGGCGATTTCCTTGTTGATCTCCTGGTACTTGGCCACCTGCGCCCGGGTGCTGCTGATGTCCGCGTTCAACCTTTCGACGCGCCCGTTGAGGTGATTGTTGTACAGGTAGATCAACAACAGGACCATCACCACCGATCCGATGAAGATGTTGACCTGGATCCGAATGTTCTCTTTTTTGCGCGCCGCGCGATAGGGAAGTAAATTGATGCGTATCATTTGTCATCCACTCTGCGGGTGGCCAGCCCCATGCAAATGGATGCCTGGGGGGCGATTTTTTCCAGGTAATCGGTGTCGAATCGATCACTGTCCAGGTAAAAACGCTGAAACGGGTTGATGGTCTGCACTTCGGCCGACGTTTCCACCGCCAGCAGCTGACGCAGTTCCTGAATGTTGCCGCCGCCGCCGCCGAGGATGATCTTCTTGATCTGGTCGTCCGGATAGGTGGAGTAAAAGAAGTCCAGGGCGCGCCGGATTTCCGTACACCAGTCGGTCACCACCGACGAAATGATGTCGGACAGGTCTTCCGCGGAAACCCTGTCGCCCCCTTCGCCGAATTTTATGGCCTCGGCATCCTCTAAAGAGCAGTCGATCAGGGAGGCGATTTTCTGGTTGATCTGGCCGCATCCCAGGGAGACATCCCGCATGAAAACCGATGTGTCGCCCTTGAGGATATTCAGCGACGTCTTGCTGGCGCCGATGTCGATGAGCGCGATGTTCTCTTCCGGGGACGGTTCGTAGTTGATTTCGAAGACATTCTGCAGGGCGAAGGCGTCCACGTCGATGATGCGCGGTTCCAGGCCGGCCAATTCGGCGACGTGGACATAGTCGTTGACCATCTCCTTTTTGGCGGCCACCAGCAGCACATTCATCTGATTGGGGTTGTTTTCGTTCTCCCCCAGAATCTGGAAATCGAGGTTGACATCATTGATGTCAAAGGGGATGTACTGTTCGGCCTCGAATTGGATGGTGTCCTGCAGTTGCTCCTCGGTGGTGGTCTGCACGCTGATCTTTTTGACGATCACCGAATAGCCGCCGATGGAAAGAGCCACCTTATGGTTCTTGATGCCATAGGATTTGAAAAGATTGCGGATCGTGTCGGCCACACCTTCGGCATCCTTGAT
The DNA here is from genome assembly GCA_018224505.1 of Desulfatitalea sp. Taxonomy (GTDB): domain Bacteria; phylum Desulfobacterota; class Desulfobacteria; order Desulfobacterales; family Desulfosarcinaceae; genus Desulfatitalea. Next base: position 4,634 of record JAGTVD010000456.1, read on the forward strand.
GGTCCCGTCCTCGATCAGACCCGGGGCAATATCCACCAAGCCGAATTTGGATAAGGTGTATCCTTTTTTACCCTCGATGACCTCGGCCGCCTTGATGGCCTTGGAACCGATATCGAGCCCCACCAATCGTGTTTTACTTCCAAACATAGGCCACTCTCATTCGCCAAAGATTTTTTTTGCATCCGCCAGGTTATATCCCAGCGCCAGCAGAATTTTCCGCTTGGTTTCCATGCGGCATGGTTTTCCCTGTTCGATACGTGTTATGGTGATGGGTGATACGTTGGCTTCGCGGGCAAGTTCCGCTTTACTCATCAGGAGAGATTCGCGCACGGATTTCAGTGCACTTTTTGCCACTTTGGTTTTCAATTGTCTGTCCATCCACATCTCGGTTGAAAGGGTTGGTGGACCATCGCTCATCATCTTCCCTGGAAGCCGCCTTCGGATATCTGGTGCCATTTTCATGAACACATTGCTCACTGTCAAGTCTATTTATATATAATTAGCATACAATTTTGCAAAGTTAGGCCATATTGTGGTACTTTTTGCAACACACCAACATATTGTGTCCGTTCCGAGGATGCGTTAATATGTTTTTTGGTCTTGCGCGCCAGCGGGGGAGTTGCAGTTCCCTTTGCCTCGCTGACATTTGGCATCGCCCGAATGCACTGCAAACTTTAGGCCGAAATTTAAATTTTATGAAAAAAGTCGTCGCCGGCTGCACTTTTCATGCGGAGATACCTCATTGTGGCGGATAATTATCGACGAAAGTATGGCAACTATGTATAAAGTGACACCATGTGTGTATGAATTTGTATAAATCCATAGAGGGATCACGGTCAAAATTCCGACACACCCCGGCGGAGTGTCATCTTCAGGACGCTGCGGCGCTATCGCAGCGTGTTTCGACAGACCCGGTAAACGGCGGCAGACGGAGCGCCGACGCCTTTCATGGAACCGACTCATCTTTAACGGTGCCCCGCATGCGACCCAGAACAAGTCCCGAACCGGCCAAACCATTCCGTCTGGTCAAATATTTCTCGCTGTCCAGCCTGGTGCTGATTTTCATTGGCACCTGCGTGCTTTCCCTGCTCAACACCCATTGGATCCGCTCCATGCAGTTGAGCAAGAGTGAGGAATACGCGCTGCTGCTCATCGACAATTTGAACCACCAGGTGTTCATGCAGTTTATTTTGCCGGTAGGCCTTCAATTCGGCAAAATCGAACTGCGCAACTCAGAACAATTTGATCTGATGGATCGCGTGGTGCGCAGCACTTTGCATAGTTTCAAGGTGGATATGGTCAACATTTACGGTGTGCGGGACGTTATCGCTTATAGTTTTTCCAGGGATCTGGTGGGCTTGGAAAATCTGGGCGGTGCGACGTTTCAGAACGCCCTGGACGGCCAGGCCTCGTCCAAGCTGGTGCAAACAGGCGGTTTCTGGGAGCTTTTCCTGGGCGTGCCCAAGGAGATTAAAATCATCACCTTCGCCCCGCTGAGGGCGGAGCAGCCCTTGAGCATGCTGTCCGGACCGGTGCTGGGGGTGGTAGAGATCGTGCAGGACTTGTCCGACGACTATAAGAGCATATTCCGCTTCCAGGTGATGATTCTGCTCACCATCAGCGGGGTGATGCTGCTCATCTTCCTGACCATGATTTTCGTGGTCAAGCGGGGTGAAGGCTTTATCCAGAAGCGGGCCCAGGAGCAACTGAAGCTCAAAGAGCAGCTCAGCCGCGCCAAACATCTGTCATCCCTGGGCGAAATGGTGGCCGGGGTATCCCACGAGATTCGCAACCCCTTGGGCATCATCAGCAGTTCGGCCGAGCTGCTGCAAAAGAAGACGGCACCCAACGATCCGTTGTATCGGCTGCCGGCCATCATTATTGAAGAGTCCTCGCGGCTGAACGATATCATCACCGATTTTCTCAATTATGCCAAACCCAAAGCCCCAAACAACTATGCGTGCCGCATCGAGGATGTGATTGACAAGAACATCCGCTTTCTGGCCACCCAGGCCAATGCCGGCGGTTACAGGATGCACACCTCCTTCGATCGTGATCTGCCCGTCATTCAGGCCGATGCCGATATGCTGTACCAGGCTTTTTTGAACATCTTCATCAATGCCATGCAGGCCATGCCCGAGGGTGGCGATATCGCCATCCGGGCCAAAGCGGCCAACAACAGCCTGTGGATTGCCGTCGAGGATCAGGGCAGCGGTATCTCCCCTGAAGCCATGGAAAAGATCTGGGATCCATTCTTTACCACCAAGGACAAGGGAACCGGGTTGGGGTTGGGCATCGTCCGGAACATCATCGAAGCCCACCAGGGCCAGGTACGCATCGAAAATCGGCCCGAAGGCGGCGCGCGCGTCTCCATTCGCCTGCCGGTTAAACAGGAAAGCCTTTAATGGATACCATTCTGATCGTCGACGACGAAAAAAACTACCCGTTGATTCTAAGTGCCGTTCTTCAGGAGGAGGGGTATGAAACCCTGTCGGCCAATAGCGGTCAAGAGGCGCTGGCGGTGCTGACTGAATCGGATGTGGACCTGGTACTCACGGACATGAAAATGCCCAAAATGGACGGCATCGAGTTGCTGCAGCGGATCAAACAGAACGATCCGGAGCTGCCTGTGATCATGATGACGGCCTACGGCACGGTTGAAAAGGCTGTGGAGGCGATGCAGAAAGGGGCTTACAATTATATTCTCAAGCCCTTCGACAACGAGCAGTTGATTTTATATGTGGACAAAGCCGTGGCCATGTACAGGGTGGTCAAGGAAAATCGCCTACTGCGCAGTGCGGTGGCTTCCCGGTATGGCTTCGGCAACCTGATTGGCAAAAGCAAGCCCATGCAGGACATCTTCGACACCATTCGCAAAGTGGCCCCGGCCTCGGCCACGGTGCTCATCGAAGGTGCCAGTGGAACGGGCAAGGAGCTGGTGGCCAAAGCGCTGCACTTCAATAGTTCACGGCGTGACCGTTCCTTCGTGGCGGTCAACTGTTCAGCCTTGGCCGAGAGCCTCCTGGAAAGCGAGTTGTTCGGCCATGAAAAAGGGGCCTTCACCGGCGCGGTTTCCATGCGCAAGGGGCGGTTCGAACTGGCTGATCAGGGAACGCTTTTTTTGGATGAGATCGGGGAGCTCTCCCAGGCCTTACAGGTCAAACTGTTGCGTGTATTGCAGGAGAAGATGTTCGAGCGGGTGGGGGGGATGCGCCCCATTTCCGTTAACTTCCGGTTGATCGCAGCCACCAACAAATCCCTGAAGGATGAGGTGCGCAAAGGCGCTTTCCGGGAAGATCTCTTTTACCGGCTCAACGTGGTCCACATTGTGCTGCCCCCCCTGCGGGACCGGATGGAAGATCTGCGACCGTTGATCGCCCACTTTATCGCCAAGTATGCCGATGAACGCTACGGCGACCTCCCTGTCCATCACGTGGACAAGGAGGTGGAAAGGCTCTTTTATGAATATAGCTGGCCGGGCAATGTGCGGGAGTTGGAGAACGTGATCGAACGGGCCATGGTGATGTGCCCCGGTGACACGATCAAGGGCGATGACCTGCCCAAGGATTTCAAGCAGAATATATACAAAGACAGTATATTGAAAATGGACGACCTGCCGGTCCAGGCCACATTATACGAAACCCTGGCTTATGTGGAAAAGGAAATGATTCTGCGGGCCCTGCGCAAGGCCGATTTCGTACAAACTCACGCTGCCACAATTCTGGGCATCGGGAAAAGCGGTCTAAACCAAAAAATCAAGAAATACGGTATCGACGTAACCGACGCGGCGGAAAACGGATAGCTTGTACCCGTCCGGAAATGGCATCTGGTCCTTGCAGGCCGCTATCCCGCGGCCTGTTCGCGGGCCATATCCGCATAGATGGAGTTCGGAAAATCACTGCCCAGCCGCAGCAAGGCTTGACGGCTCTTTTCGGTTTCACCGGTCTGCCTGTAGAGGCGCCCCAATTGAAACAGCGCCATATCCACCAGAATTCGATCTTTGCCGGCGACAATCTGCTCATAGTGGGTAATGGAGGCGGCCGTGTCTCCTTTTTGCATGTAGGCCTCGGCCAAACCGTTCAGGATGACCGGGCGCAAAGAGGGATCTTTGCCGAAATCAGAAAGCGCCTTCTTATAAAGGGTGATGGCGCCATCCGGGTCACCGGCGTTCAGGTGAAGGTGACCATAGAGCAACTTGGCCAGCCGGCCGGCCGGGTAACGCCGGTATTGGTTGACGAGGCGCTCCATGTCGGGCCGCGCGGCGGATAGCAATAGCTCGGGGTTGGTCTCACGGTTGCGCTCCTGCTGGTAGACCTCCATGGCCTGGCTCAGCAGTTCGGCGGCGGTCTGTTCGCGCCGCTCCCGGTAATACCCCAATGCCGCGATGAAAACCAGGACGGCCACCAAGGCACACGCCCCATAGATCAGCGATCGGCTGTTTTCCCGGGCCCATTGAATCAACCGTCCGGTCAAGGTGATAAACTCGTCCGGCTCTTTGAGCAGTTGCTTGCGGGTCACGCGTTTTTTGGCCATCACGCCTCCATAAGACTTTGAATTGCTCGCCAGCGTGCATCGGGGATACTGGCCCCTATCACCTGGCACACCTCGTAGCCGCACACCGACCCCATGGCACCGCATTGTGCAAGAGGCATACGGCGCACCAAACCATATAAAAAGCCGGCCGCATAGAGATCGCCGGCGCCGGTGGTATCCACCACCGCACCGCCGTTTCCATTGGCAGCCACATGCAACACATCATCCCCTTGGGCAATCAGGCTGCCTGCCGCCCCGCGCTTCAGCACTGCCAAATCCACATCCTTCGCCAGGTCCCGAATGGCCCGGGCGGGATCCTTGGTGCCGGTATAGGCTTCGGCCTCATCCTCATTGGCCAAAAGAATATCCACATATTGCTCCACCAGCATCGGCAGAATATCCCGGGATTCCGCCACTACATTGAAACTGGCCAGATCAAGGGAGATCAGTGCTCCCGCCGCCCGGGCGGCCTTCAGTGTCGCGATCATTAAATCCCGGTTGAACAGCAGGTAGCCTTCGATGTGCACGATGGCGGCATCCTCGAAACACTGCGCTGTGATCTCATGCGGGGCTGTTTCCGCGGAAGCCCCCAGATAGGTGAACATGGAGCGCTGGGCATCCGGGGTGATGATGGACAGCACGCGACCGGTGGGTGCATCGGAGCGAAACAGCGTGGCCCGAACACCTTGTTTTTCCAGATCTTCACACAAAAGACGTCCCATGGAACCGTTTCCGCATTTGCCCACAAAGGAGGCCTGTCCTCCCAAACGGCCCACACCCACCACCGTATTGCAGGCCGACCCGCCGGGCACCACCCGGGCGGGGGAGGACGTCATGGCCAGGGTGTCATCGATGAAGGATTTATCCACGTAGGTCATGCCCCCCTTGAGGGCGCCGACCCGCTGCAGAAAGGCGTCGTCCTCGCGTGCCAGAATATCCACCAGGGCGGAACCGACGCCCGTTATCCGCTGCCGCCCGTTTGATATCTTGTAATCAATCATTTTGTCACCCTACCAGACCAACGTGTTCAATAACCATCCGCGGTCGCCATCGACGTGGACCACTTCGATCCAGGCCCCTTGGGTCTGGAGCACTTTGAAGGGGATACCTTTCTCGGCTGTGAAAGAGATCGGATGATCCGTACTCGGACCCGTGCGTACATTGCACCGGGACACTTTTATGATCACCGTGGGAGTGTTGTCCAGCAACGCCGCGCTGATCCACCCCTCGTCACCCTCAAAATCCTTGAAGCGATACCAGCCGCCCCGCTTTTCGACAATGGACAACGGGTGATACTTTTCCACCTGCCAAAGCAGATCGTCACCGACGTTCGGTCCAGAGCGAATGTTGGCGATATCTGCGGAAACCGCCATGCGTTCGGCGGCTTGCACCATGCCCGTCAGGGCAAGGAGGAGAATCAAACCGGCTGCCAGCGGCAATGCGCAGCGCACCAACCGCACACACCTTTGTGGACCAAGGAGGGCCATCATGGATCACTCCCCTGGCCGCTGCGGCCCGCCGTCGAGCCGGGGGTCACGGGGGCCACACGGATTTTATGCGCCAGCCCCTGTCCAAGCACCAGACGATTGAATCCGCTGGCGACCACCACTTGTCCGCCATGGATGTTGGTGATCACTTCAACGGTGTCGCCGATCCGCAATCCCATGGTCAACAAACGCAACTTGGCCTGAGAGCCGCCGCTGAAGCCGACCACCCGCAGGTGCTCTCCGGACCGCGCCGCGTCAAGGGTCAATTCCTTCTCGCGCCCGGCCAGGCACTCCTTGCAAATGCCGTACAATTCCAGCTTGTGCTGCAGCATATGAAACCCATACGCTTCGGCGATCTGCATTTGCAATCGTTCAAGCGACGTGTTCTCAAACTCAACGATTTTCTGGCACTTGGTACAGATCAGGTGGTCATGGTGTTGACCCAGATGGCGATGTTCGTAACGCACCTTACCGTTATCAAAGTTGTTGGCCAGCGCAAAACCGTAGCGGCACATCAACTCCAAGGTTGCGCCCACGAAGCCATCGTCCAGATCGTGGCCATCAGCGCGCACCAAGGCACCCAGTTCGGGGACTGTCACATGGTGATCGCTGCGCAGGAAAACTTCCAGCACCGCCAACCGGTCATTGAAGCGGTCGATACGGTCCTGTTTGAACAGCTTGACGAACTGTTCTTTTTCCTGGTTGTGGATGATGTGTTGTGCGGGCATGGGTCCTTCAGCATTCGTCGGCCAGGTTGGCCTATCGGTTATGTCCAGGGAGATTCCAGGTGGTGCATGATCCGCTGGAGCACGCTCGCGATTCGATGGCCGGAGCATCTGCTGCCCGGCCGCCGCCACCGGCAACACTGAAATTGGTACTGCTTAAAATCCGTTCCAGCGATTCGCCGCCGCACTTTTCGCATTTCATGATTTTTTGATCATCCTGGCCGCCCATGACCAGGATTTCCATATATTCATCGCACTGAAGGCACTTGAATTCATAGATCGGCATGATAACAGCTCCTTTCGCTACCGAATATAAAGCCATTGTTTTTAATCGCAATGGGTAAAGGTTGTCAATAGTGCCGTTGCACGGCCAGGGTAATCGCATGTCAGCCTTAGCGATTCCTTGACATCCGCTCCCGACTTTTTTACACAATAACGCGTGCCTTTGATTTGGTCCTCCCTGATCACATCCTACCCAACCCTTCGGCCCGGCCATTCCATCGCTTCGGCACAACGTATCTGTCATCCACCCAGCGACGGCAAGGACCGATTCCATGGCTGCGGACAAAGTGCACTCCGACCTGAAGCGCCAACAGTCGTTTTTCCTGCGCCCCCTTATTCCTGTGGCGTTCGCTGACATGGTGGGCATCACCGGCGGTCTTTTGCTCCCGGGATATTTCTGGGTGGCCTTGGTCGTTTTTATCGTGGCCGCGTCGCATACCGGGTGGAGTGCATGGTGCGCGCGACCCCTCCTGGTGGTGCCCTTGTTGCTATGTGTGGCCGCGGGATATCTTTCCATTCAACCCTGGCTGAGGTCCCAGCTGCCGCCTGACCATGTGGGGCGTTACACCGATCAGGGGAAATGGCAGGTGGTCGGCCGCGTGGCGGACACGCCCCGGGCGTTTGACCACTGGCAGCGTTTCACGATGGATGTGGAGCGCCTGCTGCAGGGGACCCGCCAGGTGGAGGCACGCGGTCGCATCCGGGTCACCGCCCGGGGGGCGATGGCTGACCTGAATCGGGACGATAAAGTGGTGGTGCTCGGCCATCTGCGCGCCGTTCGCAGCTTTTGCAACCCTGGCGGCTTCAATTACGAACGCTATATGGCCCTCCAGGGGTTGCATGCC
>JAGTVD010000457.1 GCA_018224505.1 Desulfatitalea sp.
CCTCTGCTTCCCGGGAGCCCGCCCGGGAGCCCGTATTATATAGCCCTTCCAGGCGCTCGTAGAACTCCAGGCCGGCATTGGCGGTCTGGAAACGGGCTTCCTGGAGCTTGCGGCGCATCCATGCGTCACGCCCCGGCCATTGCGAGTCTAATATCGCTTCATCGGCATAGGCACACACGGCGAAAAGGGCATTGTCCGCCTGCTCCGGGTTTTCCAGGCGGGCTTTGGCCAGCGCCTGATCCAGCAGCCGGTCCATATCGTCGCGGGCGATATCATAGGGAATATCGGCCAGGTTCTCCTCGGATGCCAGCAGGGCCGCGAAGGCCAGGGGTGCGATATAGTGATCGATCAAGGCCATGGATCACCTCGCCAGAAGGGCCAGCTGGGCGTCCAGATCCTCGGGTGCACCGGTCCAGTGCATGGCCAGCTGGCCTTTCTGCTCCACCTCGGACCACAACGGGCTTTCCCGCTCGATACGCAGGTACACAACGCCCTGCATGCGGGGCATGCCGGGCGGGGTTCCCTTGGCCAGGCTCAGGGGGAGGCCCGGCAAAGCCCGCACCAGCAACGATTCCATGCCGCCCGGGGGCGATAGCTTGAGCCGGCGGGCGATCGATTCGCGCAGGGCATCGGGCGCCATCTGCTGTGAATGGAGCACCAACCAGAAGTCGCCGGCGGCGGTACGTGCCTCGGCCAGCACCTGGGGCGGTATCTGCGCGGTCCAATAGGGGTCGTGAAATGCGAACCGGGTCACGAAGCGCGGTCCGGCCGAAATGCCTTCGAGCAATTGGACAATCAGGTCGTGGGCGGCCCGGAAGCAGTCGCCCAAGCGCGTGTGGCCGTATTCGGGCAGCCGTTGTTCATCCGGTCCATTTTCCCCCAATGCACTGATGGTGATGGAGAAGACCGAGAGTTCGGCCACCAGCTCCCGCAGCATGCCGTAGGCCTGCCAGGGAGAGAGGCAGGGGGCGGCCACTGCATGATCCAGCCGGGCAGCATAACGCGACAGGGTGCGCAGCCCCATCAACAACAAGGTGAAATCCCCGGACGCCGAACCGCGCGCCGAAAGGTTCTTGTACCCCTCGAGTTCGCGGGCCTTGCCCAGGACACGGTCCCGGATGGCCCGCAGCAGCGTGGCCAGCACCGGCGAGGCGCAGAGGTTCAGGCAGGGCGCAACAAAATGGGGATCCAAGGCCATGTCCTCACCGCGGCGTGTCAGGCGTGCCACGGGAATCAGGTCGAGATCACCCGCCTGGTCCAGTTCCGTTTCCAGCACCAGCTGCAACACATAGGTCATGCGGCGCACCTTGGCGGAGGGACCGTCCCCATAACGATTGGCGACCTCTTCCGGCGCCGCCGGCACCGCCATGCGGGTGGCAACGGCGGCCATTTCGGCGGGGGTGTCGGCTACTGTGACATTCACTTCACCCGGTTTGGCGCTCCGGATGCCCACATAGGCGGTCAGGGTGCCGTCCACGGGGATCGATGCAACGGATACCTGCCGCCCGGCGCACACGGCATTGCCCGGCAGGATGATCATTTCGGGGCTGGAGGCAAACAGGACGTTGATCCCGTCCAATTCCAGCCGCCCGGCGGCCAGGGCCGCTTCGTTCACCGCACCCGAGGCCAGACCCCAGAAGTACGGCGTGATATGGGCGATCATCGGTGCCAGGGCGTCGGCCATCCGCTGCTCCAGAATCTGGAAGTGATGGGGTTGCAGAAAAAGCCCCTGGTGCCAGTATACAGGACGGTCTACCATGATGAATCTCCTTCGGGAAATAGCGCCTCGGCTTCCGCCCGGGAATCCGGATCGAGCCAGACATCGCAGCCGAGCCGGGACCAGTGTTCTTCGCCCAGCCGACCGGGTTGCGCCTCGCCCGGCGATATTAAAAAGGCCAAATCGACGACCAGGGGTTGGGTACAGTAAAACCGGATCAACAGCAGCAGTTCGTCGCGATCCGGCTGGCCGGGCAAGTACCGCCGGTAACGCCGGGCGTCCAGGGGACCGATGTGGATAGCGATTTTTCCCATGGCATCGGCGGTATGAAATCCGAGCCACGCGGCGTCGCCCAGCGCGTTCTCCTCCCGGCCCAGCCGGCAGCACTGGTCTTCGGGGATCGCCGCTATTCGCGGTTCACACTGCCGCACCCGAACCGGCGCGCCGATGCGGTCGGCGACCAGGCCGCGCAAACCGGCTGCGGAACGGGGAAACTGGGTCAGCAGCCCGGTGGCCCGCAGCAGGGCGCCGGGGTCGCGCAAAGCGTCGTTGAGCAGCTCGCGGTGCCCCAGTCCGGCCAAAGCGAACAGACGCGCCAGGGTATCCTGATCGCCCTCCTCGCACACCCGCCGGCTCAGGTGGAAGTAGCCATCGGCCAGGGCGAAAAGGGCAAAGAAGCCGTGGTTGAAAATATCCAGAAAATCCCGGTCGACGCTCCCGTCGTCACTCTGCTCGTCGAGCAGTTCCTCGGTGTAATAGGTGGGCAGTGGCGATGAGGGACCATAGAGCCCGAGGAAGGCGGCGGTGATGCAAAACCGGCCGGCATCCGTCGGCGTTGCGCCTTCAGCCGGTGGAATCGGGGCAATGGCCACCAGATCATTGCCCGGAAACCCAAGGGAGAGATCCGCGCGCACCCGCAACTGATCACGCAGGAAGGTGCGCGCGCCGTGGTCCTCCTGCGGGCCGTGGGCTTGCTTGAGCAACCGCACAGCCTGGGTAAAGGAAAATCGGCCGGGGTTCGCCAGCAGTTGTTCCAGCACCGTGGTCCTGGGGGCGGCACCCTTCGGACCGCCGGCGTTTATAGGAGAGTCCGGTCGCCCAGACGCATCGGCCATGTGAAGCGCTCCTTGCCTGCAGTGTCCTCGACGGTCAGCCGGGTGTAAGCGTTGATAGCAGCGTAATTGCCCAGAAAATGATCGAGCACCGCGCCGAACAGATGCATGTCGCCTTCTCCGGTAAACCCCTGCGGGTCCAGGCGCAGGTGAATCTCCTGGCCGCGCAGCAGATGACCTTCCACAAAGCGGTCCGAGGACCGCACATCCAATCCGGAGATGGCGTCCACGCGCTGGGTGTTGGCCAGCACCGCACCCCGATCCCGGGTCTCGGTAAAAATATAGAGTTTGAGCACCGCCCGCAGATTGTCCGCCGCAGCCACCGACAGATAGTTCAAAAAGATATGGGACAACAGACGCCAGAGCAGATTGCGGCCCAGGGGCGGCTGGACCGGTGCCGTGGGCGCCCGGGTATTGGCGAAATCGGCCAGCTCCGGAGAGGATTCGGTGGCCACCCGCACATCCCCGGCCTGCAGCATTTCCGGCAGGGCGCCATTGGTGGACAGGATCTCCAGGGAGAGGGTCTCCACCTCCGGTTCCGCTGCGCCTCCGGGGTAGGCCACGGAAAGGTGCAGTTCGGCCTTGCCATCCAGGGACGACAGGCGATGGTGCAGGGCATAGACCGGATTGGCGGCCACCTGGGGGTTGAACAGTTCGAAGGGGCTGTACGCCCGCTGCCGCACAGAGCCCCGGGCAACGCCGGTCACTTTGTTCACGCCGTAAATCTGATAATGGCGCGGATCCTCGCCACTGGCCCGGATAGGATACTCCGCCTTCTGGTGGTTCAACACAATGGGATCGGCGTGGTGGGCAAACAGATTCAGGGCGGGCGTCACGAACAGCTGGAAATGCGCCAGCGCCATGGGCGGCAAATCCCGCGGTAAATCGGCGAATTCAAACTCCAGCGCGAAGCTCGACCCTGAGCCCCGTGCACGCCACGAATTCAGGCCGTTGACATCGAAAAAGAGGAATTTTTCCGGCAGGACGAAATATTCCTGCACAAGGCGGAAGCCGGGAAAAGAGCGGTCCGGGTAAGGAATCAGGCGCTCCTCTTCGCCGAAGCCCACGGGGGTCAATGCCTTGCGTCCCAGGGAGACCGTTTGGCCGTTGCCGGCGACGATCCGCACATCGCGCAACCGGCTGAACAGAAGCCAATAGCGCCGCGATGCCTCGGCATAAATACCGCCCAGGTGGAACCGGAGGAGATCGGATGTGAAAGCATCCAGGGCCATGCCTTCCAGCCGCAAATCCAGGCGCAGCAGACCGCGGCCGCCACCCGCGGTGCTGAAAGCGACCGCGGCCACGGACAAGGGTGAAATCGCCACATCGTAACAGGTGGTGAAGGTGCAGCGTGTGCCCTCGACGGCCACCGAGTTGATGGCCGCGCCTTTTTTGATCACGAGGGTCTCGCTCAAACTGCGTTTGGGGGTAAAGCGAATCAGCGTCGCCGACGGAACCGGTCGCAGGTAGTGCGGAAAAATGAGTTGGATCAGGCCGTGGACGATCTCCGGAAAATCGTCGTCCATTTTTTCGTAGATCAACCCCGACAGAAAGGCGGTCCCCTCGAGCAGGCGCTCCACATCCGGATCGGTGGACTGGCCGCTGAGCATGGGGGCCAATGCGGGGTGCGCGGCGGCAAATTCCAAAGCGAGCTGGCGCAGATGAGCCAATTCCCGCTGGTAGTATTTTCCGATCACTGGATATTACTCCGACACTGTAATATGACCGTCGGCGTCAAGCATGGTTTCGAAGACCACGGGCAATTTACGGTCTTGCACCTGCACTTTGGCCGTCAGCTTGAAGGTGACCATGAACGGTCGATCCGGCAGGGGATCTGAATGGACCTTGACATCAACCAGGCGGGGCTCGTAGCGGGAGATGACCTGTGTGAGGGTCTCTTCCATCGCAGGAAGGGAATCAGCATCCAGGGAGCCGGAGATGGTTGTAAAGTCGGGCATGCCCAGATCGGTGGCCGTGGGGGCGCTGCCCTGGCGGGTGTTGAGAATCTTTCCCAGGTGCGCCAACACCGAGACGATAACGGTTTGAGGGTCCGATGTGCCCCGCCAATCCGGGTCCTTCTCCATGGTGCGCAATCTTTCCAGCAGCCGTCTACCTTGCATCGCCCCCCATTCTCCCGCTCAGAGTTCGCAGAAAAACAACTTCGTTTATGGTTCTGCAAACTTACCGCGTTCAGTCAGAAACCACAATCCATTTTATGCAATGGCGCAACGGACCCAATCGCGGCATCGCAATCGCCACTTGGCATAATGATGTCCAGATACACTTGATTTAATTCCCATTCCAAACCATAGTAAAGGCCATGCCGGGGAATGGAAGGTGGCCCACCCGCAACGCGTAAGCCCGGCACCCAAGGAAGGAAGCAAAAGACCATGATCCCGTTTGAAGCGATTAAAGCCTTTTACGAAACCCGTCTGCCCGCTGCCCGCTGGAAGGGCCACCACCTGACAGCCCCCTGCCCTTTCTGCCAGCGTGCCCACAAGGAGAGCACCGGTCAACTCATGGTGATGCTGAACCGCGATAGCTTTTTCCGCGGCTATTTCCGTTGCAGCGCCAATTGCGTGCCCGGTGGGTTCCACGCCCACTTCGCTCGCCTGATGGGCATTGACGGCAGCCAGGTGCCGGGATTCGACCCGGATGCCGATGCCTATGCCGGCAGCGTGCAGTACCCGGTGCGCCACCTGGGCCTCGAACTGGACCAATTCACTGCGTTGATGGGCGAAGAACAACGGCAGCACTTTGCCCGCATAGGTGTTTCCGCTGCAACGCTCCAGGAGATGAAGATCGGTTTCAACGGCCGCTATCTGGTCTACCCCTACTTCCAGGATAATGGCCATGCCTACGCCGCCCACTGCCTGCTGCCCGGCCGGGAACAGGATCAGTTCTGGCACGGCAACGAAGATTTTTTCAAAGGGGAAGCGGCGGTTTACAACGCCGGCGAGATCGACCGCGCGGAAAGCGGCGCGCTGTTCGTCACCGAAGGGGAGATGAACCTGCTCATTCTCAAGTCCCTTGGATACCCGGCCATCGCCGTGCCCGCCACCGCCGATTTCTCCGCCCTGACAACCGATCGTTTGTCCCGCATTGCCTACATCTTCCTCCTGGTGGCCAACACCCCCGAAGCCCGCCTGGCCGCCCGGGAGATGGCCGTACGCGTGGGATTCAAGGCCCGGATTCTCGCCTGGCCGGCCGCGCTCAAGCGCGGCGCCCATCTGGTCCAGGTGGCGGCCTACCCGGCCATGGACACCGCCAAGACCGTCCAGCGCATGATTCAACTCGCCAAGGCCTTTTCGCCCTTTGGATCGCCCGAAAAGGAAAAGCGACGGTTTCTGGAGTTTCTGGACAAGGAAAAGGGCAAAGAGCTGATGGGCATTCAAACGGGCTTCGAAAAAATGGACCGCCACTTGGAGGGACTGCGGGGCATCAACATCCTGGGTGGGCCCCCAAAAGCTGGTAAGTCCTGCTTTTTCATGCAAATCTCCTCCGAGGTAGCCCGTCGCCAGGTGCCGGTCATTTATTACGATTTCGAGAACGGCCGCCAGAAAATATACCTGCGCACCCTGGTGCGCCTCAGCGATTTGGCCGAAAAAAAAATTCGCAGCGGCGACTTGACGGCCTCCGAGCACGGGGTGCTCAAACAAGCCCAAACGCAATTCGAATCCCTGCTCAACCACTTCAGGGTGGTCAACGACCGCCAGTTGACACCCGACACCATGCGCCGCCACATCGACTTTATCAAACACGAAACCCGCAGGGACGAGATATTGGTGGTGGTCGACAGTCTGCACAAACTGCCATTCAAGGACCTGACTGAACGGCGCACCGGTATCGACTCCTGGTTGCGCCAGCTGGAGGCCATCCGCGACGAACAGCAGGTGTGCTTTCTGGTCATCAGCGAGTTGTCCCGGGGCAAGGGCGGCGGATACGGCGAAACACCCGACCTGGGTTCCTTCAAGGAATCGGGCGACATTGAATACAGCGCCGACAACGCCATGGTTCTCATGCCCGATTGGGATCCGCTGGCCCCCGTGGGCGGCGGCCAGCGCAAAAGCATCCTCTGGATGGTGGCCAGTCGTGAAGCAAGCCCCGGCCGGGTTGCCGAGTACGCGCTGGAATATCCCTATTGGCGCTTCAAAGAGATGTAGGTCAATCTTTTCTGATCGGCAATGGCCCTGCGCAAATCGAGGGACGACCGCATCATTAAAGATTTTCTCCGCAGGACCGATAGGAAGGTGGAAGGACCCTTGCGCCCGAAGGGAGCGCAAAGAAAACTGTTGCACTGGATGAGCGCCTGATGAGCCCGAAACTGTTTGTATTTCTGACATGGATTTTCTATCTGGCGGAACGCAGAACAGCCGATGAAATATGGCTGTTCTGCATGATATACAGTGCTATCCTGACGATATGTGCGCTATTTTACCGCAAAGAGAAAAAACCCAAGGGGGAAAAAAGCAGGGGCAAGGCGTGACTAAATACGCCTCAGACACTCCAGCACCGATGATGTGCTGGACGGCGCGGTGATCATCACCGGCTCCTCGATCTTCCGACCGTCAATGTAATCCCCCAAAAAGAATGGCGATCCATCGATCTTGAACAGCTTGCCCCCGGCCGCTTCCACGATCACCCGCACCGCCGCCAGATCCTGAAACGACTCATGGGCCATGAAGGCCACATCGGCCCTGCCCATGGCCGCATAGCAGGCATGGGCGCCGGTACTTCCCAACGCTCTGATTTTGCCGGGGAAACGCATCTGATAGGTTTGATGGAAGCGGGAAAAGGTCAACACCAGGCTCTCCTGGTCCAGATCGCCCCGGTCGGTCATACGGATGGGGCTGTCGTTCCAGAAGGCCTCCTGCCCCGCCGCCGCCCGAAACAGGTCCCCGGTGGCCGGCATGTAAAACAGCCCCAGCACGGGCCAATGGTTTTCATAAAGCGCCAGGGACATGCCCCAAATGGGGATGCCCGTCTGGAAATTGTCCACCCCGTCCAATGGGTCGAAGGTCCACAGATAACGCTTGCCCCCGTGGCTGTACCCCTCGCCCACCGCATCCTGCCCGAATATGTGATGATCGGGATAACGTTGCTTCACACACTCCCTGAAGGCGTCCTCCAAATGCAGTTCCGCTTGGGTGACCAGATCCTGGTCAAACGGTGGGCGCCCCCGGCCCTTGCCATAAAACTGCATTGCCTGCTGCCCCATTGTCTTGATCGTTTCCAGCGCAAATGCGCCCAATTCAGCAATGTCCACCATAGCGGCCGAACGTTCCATGAATCCTCCTTTGAAAGGGATTGTGAGCAGCTGATTCGAGGGACGGGATATGACAGGAAGGGGTTGTCGAAAAGGCGCGGCACAAAGCGGCCATCACGCTTCCGGCATGCAGCCAGTGCGCCCTACAGTCCAATGGTTCTTTCGTTTCGTCGAAGGTCACCCAAACAGGACCAAAACCTATTTCCGGGTAGAGGCATAGCCATCGGCGTACCAGCCGCCGCCTTTGAGTTCAAAGGTGCAGGTACTCATGATTTTTTTGGCTTGCTTACCCTTGCAATGGGGGCACTTACGGGAATCGGTGCCCATGGGCACCAACTCTTCAAACACATGGCCGCATTTGCATTCGAATTCATAGACTGGCATGAACGTTTTCTCCTGAAATCGCCTGGGGCGTTATTCCATCATCAGTGGCGTTAATTTAGAGCGCCTTCCGCCGTCTGTCAAGATGATAATCGTTTGATGTGAAGGCGGGAATCGATGAACAAAGATCAGCGGCTTGGCATCGATCGTCGAAAGGGTCAGGCTGCGAAAGGCCGCTTCCATCCCCCGGCAAACGCTCAAGTACAAACCGCGACTGACCGAGGGGCATCTGATCCGGATTGTTGAGACCGGCCGCGGCCTCCAAGTCTTTTCAGGTGCGTCGGTACGGCAGGTCGAAAAACAGCCGCCCACCACTTGGGGTCTGCGCCCACTTTCGTACCCGGAAAGCGACCTGAAAAAAGTTTTTCACAGGTTGAGCAACTCGGAAACGATCCACGGCCCATAGGCTGCGAAAAACTCACTGGCCTGGAATTATACCGCATACGTCAAGGGAACTATCGTATTGTATACTCGATACGTGATAACGAGCTTACGGTATGGGTGGTCAAAGTCGGCAATCGGGAAAATGTATATCGGTAGCGAACCAGCGTCTGTAAGCGGTCGCGCGATAGAACGCTGCACGCCTGTAAGGCGCAGCGTTGAGCTGATATATTCACGCTTGACGTTATTCACGCGCTGCGTCATCATATAACACATGATCAGGTCATTTAAATGTGGATACACCGAGGCGTTCTCAAAAGGCCATAGGGTAAAAAAATTTGTCAATATTGGCAAGGTCGCCCGTCGAAAACTCAGGCAGCTCGAAATCGCTAATTGTCTTGAGGATTTGAGGGTTCCACCCGGCAATCACCTTGAGGCGCTCAAAGGCAGTCGTGCCGGTCAATACAGCATTCGCATCAATGATCAATGGCGGGTCTGCTTTCACTGGTTGAATGGATTCGCAGAAAACGTCGCAATCGTTGATTATCATTAAGGAGTATACATCATGAAAAAACTTGATCCAATAACACCAGGTGAAATCCTGTTAGAAGAATTTCTTAGGCCCATGGGGTTGAGCCAGTATCGTTTGGCCAAGGAAATTGGGGTGCCTGCACAGCGTATCAGTGAAATAATTTTAGGTAAACGGGGAGTTACAGCTGATACGGATTTGCGGTTGTGTCGATTTTTTGGCCTTTCCAACGGCTATTGGCTGCGGGCACAGGCTGCTTATGATACCGAGATTGCAGAGCGTATCATAGGTCCCTTGCTGAAAAACATTAAACCTTGGTCAGAGCATGCAGCCCAACAAGGCTAAATCAGCCAACGCAAACAGCCGCGTCGCTGACTATCAACGTTCTACCTCCTGGATCTTGACAAATTGCACATATGTTCTGACCTTTCGATCTGCTTTAGCATTGCCCAACCACTCATCGGTGCAGAAGGGCCTCGGGCTTTCGGTAGGTTGAAGAAAATAGTAAACCTCTGTCTTTTAGCCGTAGATTCCTTTCAAGCTGGATCAGTGTTGTTGCGTTACAGCGTAAGGTTCTTGCCTCTGCGAAGGAGTTTTTGAAATGAAAAGAATTGGTATCATTGGCGGCATCGGCCCAGAATCAACCGTTGACTACTACAAACTCATTATTAGCGCTTTCAATGAGAATCAGGCAGATCTGGATTATCCGGAAATCATCATCTACAGTGCCAATCTGTCCAGCCTTATGAGAATTCTCGAGGCCAATGATATGGAACGTCTGACCGATTGGCTCTTGGAAAAAGTGGTCGCACTTCAAAGGGCAGGCGCTGAATTCGCGGTCATTGGATCGAATACGCCCCATGTCGTGTTCGATGAGGTGTGCTCAAGATCACCCATACCAATGTTGAGTATTGTTGAAGAAACGTGCAAGAATGCAAAGAAAAGGGGCTTTAAAAAGCTCGGCTTATTGGGTACCAAATTCACTATGGAATCGGATTTTTTTATAAAGCCGTTTGAAAACGACGAAATGACCGTCATCGTTCCTGAGAAAGAGGACCAAGCGCTTATCCAGCACAGGTTGTTTTCTGAAATAGAATTGGGAATTATAAAAGATTCAACCAGGGCGGAGTTATTGTCCATCATAAAGAAAATGATTGACCGACACGCGATTGATGCCGTGATCCTTGGTTGCACCGAATTGCCTTTAATCCTTCAGCAAGACGAATTCGGAATTTCTTTCTTGAATACAACCGCCATTCATGCGGAAAGCATCGTAAGTTACTGTATTGGATAACTGGTTTGACAATTTGCTGAACCAGGGTAGTGCCGGGGTTCCGCTCCGTCCGGTGCGTCATCCGTCAGGGTGAAAAGGTATCCAGAACCAGACGGGGATAATGGTGTGGTTCTGTCCAAACCGCGCCGATCTTACGGTTTCTCATCGGTGGTCGCTGGTTGCGTGTGCAGGTAGTAGAGCCGCAGCAGGTGCAGGTCGTCATAGCTTGCGACCTCATGGAGCGCTTCGTATATCGGCCGCAGGGCCTGGTGGCCCAGGCGTTCGAAGGCCGCCAGGGCGGCGGAACGGGTTTCGGCGTCCAGCTTGACCGCTTCCAGCAGTGCTTCCTGGCGCAGTCGGTGGCCCGCGCGCCAATAGCGATTGAGGTTGGTGATGACGGTGGTGCGCTTGATGGTGAAGCGGTCCATCAGTTCGTTGATGGCGGCGCCGGCATTGAAGGCTTCGCTGATTTCCACAAAACGGCGTTTTTCACCCGATTGGGTGCGGGTGGCATCGGCGGGCAGGGCGGGCGCAATTTGCGGGCGCGGAACTTCGACGATGCCCCGCTCGGTGCAATATTCGCGGATGGTTTCCAGAAAAGGTTCCCCATACTGTTGTGCCTTTGTGGTTCCCACACCGTTGACTTGCAGCAGACCCTCCGGAGACTGAGGAAACCAGGCGGCCATGTCCATCAGGGTTTTATCGGAAAAGATTATGAAGGGCGGTACGCCCGCGGCATCGGCGAGTGTTTTGCGCTTGGTGCGCAGTCGGGTGAACAGTTCGGCGTCATGGTCCGGGGGCGGTTTGTCACCGGTGGCCGGCCCGCGGCTGGGCGTTTGAAGCGTCGCGTCGGCGGGCAGCGTGCCGTGAAAGGTGCATTGGCCGCGGAACAACTCCCATGCCTTGGGGGTGAGCCGCAGGCCGCCGTGGCCCATGTCCTGGGTCATGAATCCCTGGTGCAGGAGCTGGCGCGCCAGATGGCGCCACTGGGTGGGGGAGTACGCCATGCCGATACCGTGGGTGGAGAGCCGGTCGTGGCCCCGGTTGAGCACCTTTTGGGACTTGGATCCCCGCAGCACATCGACGACATGGGCCACCCCGAAGGATTCGCCGGTGCGTTTGACGCACGAGAGCAGTTTCTGGGCGGCGGTGGTCAATTCGGTGGTTGGGGCCTTGTCGGTGGTGCAGTTGTCGCACATGGCGCATGATTGGCGCGTGTACACCTCGCCGAAGTAATCGAGCAGCACCGTGCGCCGGCAGGCCTCGGTCTCTACATAGCGCAGGAGTGTAGTGAGCAGCAGGGTGGCCGTGCGCTGGCGGTGATCGGCCATCTGGGCGATCATGTATCTGATTTTGTAGATATCGCCGTAGGAGTATAACAGCAGACAATCCGCGGGGGCCCCGTCCCGACCGGCACGGCCGATCTCCTGGTAGTAGCTCTCGATGTTCTTGGGCAGGTCATGGTGCACCACAAAGCGGATATTGCTTTTATCTATGCCCATGCCGAAGGCCACGGTTGCCACCATCACCTGGACATCATCCCTGGAGAAACGCTCCTGGTGGCGCTGGCGCACCTCGTCCGGCAATCCGGCGTGATAGGGCAGGGCCGGCACGCCGTCGGCCTCCAGTCGCCCGCTCAATTGGTCCACCTGACGCCGGGTGGCGCAGTAGACGATGCCGGGCCGCCCCTCGTGGCGCCGGATCATCGCCAGGGTTTGGCGATAGGGATTTTCCTTGGGGCGGACTTCCAGAAACAGGTTGGGCCGGTCGAAACCGGCGATGAACTGGGACTCGCCATTGAATCCGAGACATGCCTGGATGTCCCGGCGCACCTGCTCCGTGGCCGTGGCGGTCAGGGCCAGGCATACCGCTTCGGGCCAGCGGGCGCGCACTTCGGCCAGGCGCCGGTACTCGGGCCGGAAGTCGTGACCCCAGTCGGAGATGCAGTGGGCTTCGTCAATGGCCAGGCAACGCACGGCCGC
>JAGTVD010000458.1 GCA_018224505.1 Desulfatitalea sp.
CTGCACGGCTCCGTCTTGCACATCTTTTTCAACATGATGGCCTTGTACCATATCAGTCCTCTGATCACCCAGTTGTTCGGCCCCTACCGCTATTTCGGCATCTACACGCTGAGTGGCATGGGAGGGTTCTGGGTCTCCTACATGGCCGGCATTCCGCTGACCATCGGCGCTTCGGCCGCCTTGTGCGGCCTCATCGGCGCGGCCCTCTATTATGGCAGGAGCCGCGGCGGCATTTTCGGGCAAGCCATCTACAAACAAGTGGGCGTTTGGGCCCTGTTCATCCTGGTGTTCGGGCTCCTGGTGCAGGGAATCAACAACTGGGCCCACATCGGCGGCATGGCCACCGGCGCCCTGATGGCCATGGCCCTGGGTTACCACGAAAGAGTCCGTGAAAAACTGGCGCACCGCCTGCTGGCCGCCAGCTGCATGGTCGCCAGCGCCCTGGCCTTGCTTTGGGGCCTTTTCCGGGGCGTTATGTATTTGTTCTCCTGAAATAGAAAGGATCGCTTGCCATGGCCTCCTTGCTGCGCACCCCGTTATTCACGCGTCACGTCGAACTTGGCGGCCAGATGGTGGCCTTCGGCGGATGGGAAATGCCGGTGCAGTACACTCCGGGCATTCTCCAGGAGCATCTGGCCACGCGACGGAACGCCGGCCTTTTCGATGTCTCCCACATGGGACGCTTTACGGTCGACGGCAAGGAAGCGCTGCCTTTCCTGCAGCATGCGCTGACCAACAACGCAGCGGCCCTGGAGGTGGGTCAGGGGCAATACACGTTGTTGCCCAACGCCGATGGCGGCGCCCTGGATGACGCCTATCTCTACCGCTTCTTCGGCGACCACTATCTACTGGTGGTCAATGCGGCCAACCGACAAACAGATTGGCAGCACCTGCAGCGTGTGCTGGCTCAATTCAATGCCGTCGATCTCGTCGATCGGACGGACGAGATCGCCATGTTGAGCCTTCAAGGGCCCGGGGCCAAGAAGATGCTCTCGGCCCTGATCGATGGCGGCGCCCTGCCCGAACCCCAGCGCAACGCCTTGAGCATAGCGGTATGCGACGCGGTTACCTTATGGCTCAGCCGCACCGGCTATACGGGCGAACCCCTCTGCTTCGAGCTTTTCATGCCGTCCAAAGAGGCCGTCACCATCTGGGATCGACTGGTGGCGCAAGGCGCTCAACCGGTAGGCCTTGGCGCCCGGGACACCCTGCGCCTGGAGGCCGGGCTGCCCCTCTACGGCCATGAACTGGGTACCGATCCGACGGGTGCCTTCATTCCCATTTTCGCCTCGCCGCTGGCCCGCCATGCCGTGAGCTTTTCGCCGCTCAAGGGTGACTTCATCGGCAAACTGCCGCTGCAGCGCCAGTACATGGCGCTGAAGGCTTTCATGGATGGCACCTTCGAACGGCTGTCCGAGCTGCCGCGCATGATCCGGACCGTGGAGGTGATCGACAAAGGCATCGCCCGGGCCGGTGCTTCGGTGTTCAAGAATGGCGCGCCCATCGGATGGGTCACCAGCGGCACCATGGTACCTTACTGGGTATTCGAGGGTGCAGGGATTGCATCGACCATCACCGAGCGCACCGACCGCCGCGCCATCGCCCTGGTGCTGATCGACAGCCGCGTGGCCGATGGCGACACCATCACCATCGAGGTCCGCGGCAAACCGCTAAAGGCCGGCGTCATGCCCTACCTGCTGCGCAGTGAAGCACCGCCCCATGCCAGACCCATCACCTGGTCCGACTTTGAGCGCCAGGGACAGGTCGAGACGGTGCAAGCCGACCCTGGTTCCGCGGATCAAGCCCGCCGTTTGGTGCGCCGGGCCGTGGAGAACCACCGCTGGCGCCAAGAGCGGTGCATCAACCTGATCCCCTCGGAGCAGACCCCGTCCCGACTGGTGCGCCTGCTCTCCATCTCCGACCCGGCCGGCCGCTACGCGGAGCACAAAAGCGTGAAGGCCTTTGCCGACACCGAAGTCTTCTACTACCAGGGCACCGAATTCATATCGGCGGTGGAGGCCGAGCTGGCCCTTGAGATGGGCCGTTTTCTGGGTTGCCGGCAGGTGGAAACCCGACCCATCTCCGGGCAGATGGCCAACATGGTGGTGTTCAGCGCCATGCTGGATCACATCAACCGTGCCGACCGCAAAAACGAACAGCGCCGCTTGCGCTCTGTCATGAACCACCACATCATCAAAGGCGGCCACCTGAGCGCTCAGCCCATGGGTGCCTTGCGCGATTACGTCATGCGCGATCCGATCACCGAACGACCGGCGGTGATCAACTTTCCCGTGCTGCCCAACAATCCCTACGACATCGATGTGGCGGCCTGCCGTCCCCTGCTGGCCCATTATCAACCGGAGTTGGTGATCCTGGGCAAAAGCATGACCCTTCATCGGGAACCGGTGGCCGAAATGCGCCGGATGATCGACGCGCTGCAGCTCAATACCGTGCTGATGGTGGACATGGCCCACGTGCTGGGCTTGTGCGGTCCCCACTTTCAGGAGCCCTTCGCCGAAGGGGCCGATCTGGTCACCGGCTCGACTCACAAAACCTTTTTCGGCACCCAGCGCGGCATCGTGGCCGCCGACGGCGATCCTTCCCGGCCGGCGGAGATGTCCCTCTGGGAGGCCATCCAGCGTCGCGCATTTCCGGGTGCTGTGAGCAATCACCACCTCGGCACCCTGCTGGGGCTGCTGGCGGCCGCCATGGAGATGAACGCCTTCAAATTAAAATACCAACCCCGGGTGGTCGCCAATGCCAAGGCCTTTGCCCGGGCGCTGCACAGCTGCGGGTTGACGGTGGCCGGCGACCCGGCCATCGATTTTACCGAAACCCACCAGGTAATCGTCCAGGTGGGCTATGCGCGGGGGCCCGCCATTGCCAGCCGGCTGGAGGCTAACCACATCATCTGCAATTACCAGGCGAGCCCCGAAGAAGAAGGCTTCACCGCCTCGGGCGCCCTGCGCCTGGGGGTTGCCGAAATGACCCGTTTCGGCATGCGGACCGAGGATTTTGAAACTGTGGCCCAGCTCATGGCCGATGTCATCCTGCGCGACAGCAACGTCAAGGAACAAGTGCAAAAGCTGCGTCAACGGTTCCTGCGCATGCAGTTCTGCTTCGACGATGCGGAGACGGAAGCGTTGGTGCAGCAGCTGCATGGGATGATGTAGCTTTTTTTCAACGGGATAAGATCGCAATGGATGCCCCCGATGCCGTTGCGGCGACGATACCAAGCCGTTGCGAGTTTGGGGTTTATACTTCAATTCAAATGTGCTTTGCAGTATCGAAGCATTCCACTCAAATCTCGTGGTTTACAATAGAAAGGAGGTCATGCCATGCGCTTATCAGGTAGCACTGTCGCTGTTCTCCTGGCCGAGGGTGTCGAGGATCTGGAGTTTTACGTGCCGTACATGCGTTTGCAAGAGGAGGGTGCCCAGGTGATTGCCGCCGGGCTCGCCTTGACCACCGTGCGCGGCAAGAACGGCCTGGTGATCAAACCCACTGCCACCATCGACACCCTGGACCCCGGCAAACTGCTCGGTTTGGTGATCCCCGGCGGGTGGGCCCCGGACAAACTGCGCCGCGACCCGGTCGTCATCGATCTGGTCCGTGAGCTGCACGTCACCGGAAAAACCCTTGGGATTATCTGCCATGGCGGGTCGGTGGCCATCTCGGCGGGCATCGTCCGCGGCCGCAGGGTCACCGGTTCCACCGGCATCAAGGACGATCTGGTCAACGCCGGCGCCACATGGGTGGATGAACCCGCCCTGCGGGAAGACCATCTGGTGTGGGGCCGCGTGGTGGCCGATATCCCCGACTTCTGCCGGTTGCTCGTTGAAACGATGGTAGAGAAGCACGACCGACGATGATTCATATGAAGCCGGTTTGCCAAGTGTAGCGTGTTAAGTTTTAAAAAAGGGGGATTTACGGCATGCGTGAAGATAAATTGCCCGAAGGAACCGGCGATAGCGTGGTACGGCCGGTCAAGGTGTGGGATCTGCCGGTACGCCTTTTTCACTGGCTGCTGGTTGCCCTGGTGGTCACCTCCTTCGTGACCGGAAACATGGGCGGCAACGCAATGCAGAACCATGTCCGCAGCGGTCTGGCCATCTTCACGCTGCTGCTGTTCCGCATCGTCTGGGGATGGGTGGGCAGCCGCACGGCGCGCTTCAGCGACTTTTTGTACTCACCGGCCGCCGCTTGGC
>JAGTVD010000459.1 GCA_018224505.1 Desulfatitalea sp.
GGCGGTCCGCGATTTTCATGTCCAACCACCAGAGCAATTTCGATATTCCCGTTTTTTACAGTGGCTTGCCGGCCCAGTTCCGCTGGCTGGCCAAGGCCGAACTGTTCAAGATTCCCATTTTCGGCCGTGGTATGCGGGGCGCCGGTTACATCAGTATCGATCGCTCCGACCGCCGGTCGGCCATGGCCAGCCTGGCCAGGGCGGCCACGGCCATTCGCAACGGGGCTTCGGTTTTGATCTTCCCTGAAGGGACCCGGACCGCGGACGGCCGCCTGCGTGACTTCAAATCGGGCGGGTTCATTCTGGCGGTGGACGCCGGGGTGCCCATTGTCCCCATGGCTGTTTACGGGACCTTCGACATCATGCCCCGGGGCAGCCTTTTGATCCGCCGGCGTCCGGTGCACATCGCTTTTGGGCCGGCCATCGATGCTGCCGCCTATACCCGCGCCACCAAAAACCAATTGATGGACGATGTGCGGGATGCCATCCAGCGCATTCTCGACCAGTTGAAAGCGGGGCAGGACCGTGGTTAAGCTGATACCACTCGGCGGTTTGGGCGAAATCGGTTTGAACATGATGCTCCTGGAGTGCCAGGGAACCCTGTTTGTCATCGATGCGGGGCTCATGTTTCCCGAGGATTACATGCTGGGGGTGGATTATGTCATCCCCGACATGACCTACCTGAAACAAAACGCCAAAAAAATGGCCGGTATCGTGCTGACCCATGCCCACGAAGACCACATCGGGGCCCTGCCCTATCTGTTGCGGGAGATGCATGCGCCCATTTTCGGGACGCCTTTCACCCTGGGGTTGGTACGCCACAAGCTCGAAGAGCATGATCTGATGGGGCATACCGCCCTGCACACGGTGCATCCAGGCGAGACCCTCAAGATGGGCCCTTTCGCCCTTGAGTTCATCCGGGTCAATCACAGTGTCGTCGATGGTGTGGGCATCGCCATCCGCACGCCTTATGGCACCATCGTGCATACCGGTGATTTTAAATTCAGCCACACCTGCGTTGACGGCATGGCCACCGATGTCAGCCGATTCGCCCGCTGCGGTGAAGAGGGGGTGCTGGCCCTGATGTCCGATTCCACTAATGTGGAGAGCAGCGGGCACACCGTCTCGGATTGTGAAATCGCCGAGGTGCTGGCCGGCATCTGCCAGCGTTGCGCCGGGCGGATCATCATCGCCCTGTTCGCATCCAACGTGGGGCGCATCCAACAGATCGTGGAGCTTGCCGCCGCCTCGAACCGCAAGGTGCTGTTCAATGGGCGCAGCATCGAAGTGTCGGTCCACATCGCCCAACAGTTGGGCTACTTGCGGATACCGGCGGGGATGCAGATCGATATCGATCAGATTCGTCATTTTCCCGAGGACGAAGTGATCATCATCACCACCGGAAGTCAGGGGGAGCCCATGTCGGCCCTGGCCCGCATGGCCGCCGGCACCCACCGGCAGATCAAAATCATGCCCGAGGACACGGTGATCCTTTCCTCCAAGTTCATCCCCGGCAACGAAAGGGCCATTACCAATATCATCAACGATCTGTACCGCCGCGGCGCCACCGTGATCTACGAAAAGATTGCCAAAATTCATGTGTCGGGCCACGCCTTCCAGGAGGAACTCAAAATGATGATCCGCCTGACCCGGCCCAGATATTTCATTCCCATTCACGGCGAGTATCGCCATCTGGTGCAGCATGCCCGCCTGGCCGAACAGGAAGGGATCGCCAAGGAGAACATCCTGTTGGCCCAGAACGGTCAAGTGATCACATTTGACGATTCGGGGGCGGCCATGGCCGGGAATGTCGTTACCGGCCGCCTGCTGATCGACGGCAAGGGGGTCGGGGATGTGGGGCGCAGTGTGCTCAAAGAGCGCCGCCTGCTCTCCGAGGAGGGGATGGTGGTGATCAATATGGCCTTTGACGAAGAGACCGGCGTGGTCATCTACGGGCCGGATCTGGTTTCCAAGGGCTTTGTCTTTGAAACCGAAACCGGTCATCTGCTCGACGACGCCCAGTGCGTCGTTCTGGAGATCGTCGAGGATGTGCCCCCGGAGGTGCCCAACCGTATTGAAGTCATCCGCGGCCGCGTGCAGTCCGCTTTACGCCAATACTTCTTCTTCACCATCGGCCGCCGGCCGGTGATTATGCCGTTTATTGTCGAAGTTTAGAGTCGATTCGCTTATGCGCAAGGAAATACTAGGCATCCTGCTCTTTTTTCTGGTCATTTTCAGCTTGATCAGCCTGCTTTCTTTTCATGAGCATGATCCGTCGATCCACAATGCCGGCGATGTGAGCGCTGTCAACAACCTGTTCGGCACCGTGGGCGCCCAGACGGCGGGGCTCCTGGTGGGGCTGTTCGGGTTGGGTGCTTTCTGGGTGCCGGTGCTGTTGCTGCTGGCCAGCGTCCATTTTTTCAGTCACTCTTCCCGTATGACCATCGCCCACATTGCCGGTGGGGGGTTGCTGCTGCTGCTGACCACCGGTTGCCTGCTGGCGTTCAAACAGAACCACTACGAACTGTTCGGGCACAAATTTTCCGCCGGCGGCATCATCGGCATGCCGTTGAAGGAACTGCTGGTGCAATACACCAATGTGACGGGCGGTTTGATCATTGCCGGCCTGGCATGGTTGATCGGGTTTATCCTGGCCACCGGGTTTTCCCTGGTGGCGTTCTACCGGCGCTGCCGCTCCGCAGTGGGCTTTGGCGTCGACCGGTTTAAAACCCTCTTGAGCAAGTGGCGCGAGCGGCGCGGCAAGGCCCGTCAACGGGAGGCGCGGATCAAGGCGCACGAACGGTCGGCGGCCCGTGAGATTGAGATCAAGGCGCCCGCGATTGCGAAACAGCCGAAAAAGCCGGCACCGCCCCAGCAAAAGCTTTTTGACTTCATGCGCAACGACAGCCGGTTCCAACTGCCACCCACCGATTTTCTCGACGATCCCGAAAGCCGTCCGGGGTCGGTCAACGAAGAGAATTTACGGATGCAGTCCAAGCTGCTCGAGAAAAAACTGGAGGATTTCGGTGTTCACGGCGAGGTCGTGGCGGTCACGCCCGGCCCGGTGATCACCACCTTCGAATACGCCCCGGCGCCGGGGGTTAAAATCAACAAGATCGTCAATCTGACCGATGACCTGGCCCTGGCCTTGCGGGCCATCAGCATCCGCATCGTGGCGCCCATCCCCGGCAAAGCCGTTATCGGCATCGAAGTGCCCAATGCGGATCGGGAAACGGTGCGCTTCAAGGAGATCGTGGCCTCGGGGGCCTTTGAACAATCCAAATCCAAATTGACCCTCTGCCTGGGCAAGGATATCGTGGGCCACCCCGTGGTGGCGGCCATGGACAAGATGCCCCACCTGCTCATCGCCGGCGCCACCGGCGCGGGCAAGAGCGTGGCCCTGAACACCATGATCTGCAGCTTTCTGTACAAGGCGACCCCCGACGATGTCAAAATGATCATGGTCGATCCCAAACGCATCGAGCTGTCGGCCTACGACGGCATCCCCCATCTGATCACGCCGGTGGTCACCGATGCCAAAAAGGCCACCAACGCCCTCTATTGGGCGGTCAAGGAGATGGAGCGGCGCTACGAATTGCTGTCCGAACACAAGGCCCGCAACATCACTCAATACAACCAGAAACTGGAGCGCACGCCCCGCAAGCCAAAGGCCGCGGCCGAAACCGCTGCGGGAGAAGCCGGCGCCGAAGCCGAGGTCGAAGAACTGCGTCCGCTGCCCTATATCGTGATCATCATCGATGAGCTGGCCGACCTGATGATGGTCGCTTCGCGGGATGTGGAGGTGGCGCTGACCCGTTTGGCGCAAATGGCGCGGGCGGCCGGGATTCATTTGATTCTGGCCACCCAGCGGCCCTCGGTGGATGTGCTCACCGGCATCATCAAGGCCAATTTTCCCACCCGGCTCACTTTCCAGGTCTCGTCCAAGACCGATTCGCGCACCATCATCGATGCCAACGGCGCCGAGAATCTGTTGGGGATGGGGGATATGCTCTTTCTGCCGCCCGGCACCGGGCGCTTGCAACGCATTCACGGGGCCTACATTTCCGAAACGGAGCTGGGGCGCGTTATCGATTTTCTCAAACAGCAGCAGACGCCGGATTATGACCAGACGGTAGTGGCCGCGCCGGCGGAGGATAAGGGTGGCGGCGAGGAGAAGGAGTACGACGAGCGCTACGACGATGCCGTGGCCCTGGTGTCCCGCACCGGCCAGGCCTCCATCTCAATGATTCAGCGCCATTTGCGCATCGGATACAACCGGGCGGCGCGCATCGTGGAAATGATGGAGCAGGAGGGGGTGGTGGGGCCCTCGGATGGGGTCAAGCCGAGGGAGGTGCTGGTGCGCCACTATGACGACTCTATATAGTGTCCATCCAGAAACGGCATCTTGCGGCCCAGCTCTGCGTTCTCGCTCTTTTGAAATCCTCGACGTAGCCAC
>JAGTVD010000460.1 GCA_018224505.1 Desulfatitalea sp.
GAGCATCCAAAAGAGTATCACCACCATTTTCGATGCCGTATACGAAGGGCCGTCCCATCCGGCGCCGCAGGTGGCACAATCCGTTTCGGAGTATGGCCCACCGGAAAAGATGGAAGCGACCATCAAAAACCTCGAAAAACAGATGCAACAGGCTGCGCGCAATCTCGAATTCGAACAGGCTGCGGAACTGCGCGATCGGATCAAGCAGCTCAAGCAGCGGATGTTGAATGAGGGGTGATGGTGGCGGTTGGGCCGTGAGACGGTTGGGCGATTGTACGGTTGTACAGTTGTTTGGTTGGTCTGTTAGGCGGTGTAGCGGTTGGTCGGTTGGGCGGTTTGATTGGGTATTCAGTTGTTTGGGGGTTGGGTTTTGGTTCGTAATGGGTAGCCATCAATTGCTCAGAGGGAGGCGATCCGGTGTGCCCGGACGGAGTGTGTGCATTGATGGCGTCACTTGGATGGCGCGAGCTCCCCATCGCGGCTGGAAGCCGCTCCCAGTGCGCTTGGCATGTGGTTGTAGTATGTATGCCAGCATTGGTGTTCTTGAAGAAAGTTCCTCAAATAAGGTAAATTAACCCTACTGATACTAACCGCGTATGAGGTGGTGCCTCAAGTCCAAGCGACGGCGGGAACAACACCACATAAGGAAAAACCAAACAACCAATCAATCAACCGAACAACCAAACAACCGTACAACCGTACAACCGTACAACCGTCTAACCGATCAACCAAACAACCAATCAACCAAACAACCGACGAACCAGTTAAATGCCGAACCAACCTCTTGATACCACCACTGAAAACCCCACCGACGGTCCCGACCGTCTCGACCGCCTTGCCATCGAGGCCGCCAGGGCGGCCGTCACCCCCGGGGTCTATGTCATGCGCGATGAGCGGGGCACGATTCTATATGTGGGTAAGGCGCGCAATTTGAGGAAGCGGCTGCAGTCCTACTTTCAGAAGCAGCGGCCGCACGATCCGAAAACCACGCTGCTGCTCACCCGGGTATCGACCTTCGAAACCACATTGACCCACACCGAAAAGGAAGCGCTGATTCTCGAGTCCAATCTGATCAAGCGCCACCGGCCCCGTTTCAACGTGGTGCTCAAAGATGACAAGCGGTACCCCTCATTGCGGTTGAATATCACCGATCCTTACCCGCGGCTGACCGTCGTGCGAAAACTGAAGTCGGACGGAGCTCTATATTTCGGGCCGTATGCATCGTCCGGAGCCGTGCGCCAGACGCTCAAGTTCATCAACAAAACCTTCAAGTTGTGCAAGTGCCGCTGCGAGACCGTCAAGAAACGGAGCCGCCCGTGTCTCAATCACCAAATGGGGCTGTGCATGGGGCCCTGCTTCCAGGAGGTGTCGCCCAAGGCGTACAGCGAGGTGGTCAAGGAGGTGGTGGCATTTCTGAGAGGACGCACGCCGGCGTTGCTTCGCAAAATCAAAAAGCAGATGCAGGCCGCCGCTTTGGCCCAGGATTATGAAAACGCCGCCAAACTGCGGGATAAGATGTTCGCCCTGGAACAGACCCTGGAAAAGCAGATATCGGTTTCCACCGACTTCAAGGACCGGGATGTGGTGGGGATTTTCGTGGCGGAAGACCTTTCAGTGGCTGCCTTGCTGCGCGTACGGGGCGGCTTTTTGCTGGGTAGCCGCGGTTTTGTTTTTGAGAACGCCCTTGGCGCTCCGGAAGATCAGATGGGGGCTTTTCTGCGGCAATATTACGAATCCGCCGTGCATGTGCCGGGGGAAATCCTGGTCAACCATCTGCCGGTCGACCACCTTCTGGTGGAGGAGGCGTTGCACGACCAGAGGGGGCGGCGGGTGACGATTTACACGCCCCAGCGGGGCGACAAGGAGAAGCTGGTGCAATTGGCCGTCCAGAATGCCCGCCAAACCGCATTGGCGCACCGCAGCCAGCAAGCCTCCAACAGCGCGCTGCTGATGCGTCTGCAACAGCGGCTGCACCTCAAGCGTCCGCCCGCCCGGATCGAATGTTTCGACAATTCCCATCTGGCCGGCAGCGACCCGGTGTCCGCCATGGTGGTGTTCGAAAATGGCCAACCCCGGCCCGATGCCTACCGACGTTACAAAATGGGGCCTTCCGGTAAACCCGATGACTATGCCCACATGGCGGAAGTGGTCCGGCGCCGGTTTGACAAAGACGACCAGGGGCGACCATGGCCCGATCTGTTGCTGGTGGACGGCGGCAAGGGACAGCTGAACGTCACCCTCGCCATTTTGGCAGACCTGCAACTGGACGGCGGGTTTGATGTGGCCGGAATCGCCAAAAAAGATGTCGACCAAGGGGAGCAGCAAGACAAGGTGTACCTTGCGGGGCGTACCAATCCGGTCGCCTTCGGCCGCGATGCCGACCTGCTGCTGTTTTTGCAGCGCATTCGCGACGAAGCCCATCGCTGGGCAATCACATTCCAGCGTCAGCGCCGCAACCGCAGCGCCCTGCATTCCGCCCTGGATGCCATCCAGGGGGTCGGCCCCAAGCGCAAGGCGCAATTGTTCAAACACTTCGGTGGCCTGGCGGGCATCGCCAATGCATCCCTGGAAGAGCTGCAAAGGTTGCCGGGTATTACCCGTCCCCTGGCTGAAACCATCCTGGCTGCATTTTCAGCGGAGACATCCACCGACGACACATAGTGGTCGCGGGCAAGCGTAAATATCCCATC
>JAGTVD010000461.1 GCA_018224505.1 Desulfatitalea sp.
CGCTCGCGCGTCAAACCGCCGGGTCCCAAGGCGCTCAAACGCCGTTTGTGGGTGGTTTCCGAAAGGGGATTGGTCTGGTCCATGAACTGACTGAGCTGGCTGGTGCCGAAGAACTCCTTGACCACCGCCGACACCGGTTTGGGGTTGATCAGGTCGTGGGGCATGAGGGCATCGACTTCCTGCAGACTCATGCGCTCCTTGATGGCCCGTTCCATGCGCACCAGTCCGATGCGATACTGGTTTTCCAGCAACTCGCCCACGGCCCGCACCCGCCGGTTGCCCAAGTGATCGATGTCATCCACCACACCCTGGGTATCGCGCAATTCAATGAGGGTTTTGGTGGTGAGCAAGATATCTTCTTTGCGCAAGGTGCGCAGATAAACCGGCGCGTTGATGCCCAGCCGCAGATTGATCTTCAAGCGTCCCACGCTGGACAGGTCGTAGTAGGCCGACTTGAAAAACAGATGGTCCATAAAGTCCTGGGCCACTTCGGGCGTGGCCGGATTGCCCGGGCGTAGCAAGCGGTAAATTTCGATCAGCGCCTCTTCCTTGCTGGACACCTTGTCCAGTGCCAGGGTCTTGCGCACGGAATCGCTGCTGGAAACACCGTCGATGTGCAGAACATCAAACTCGTTGATACCGGCACTTTTCAGCTTGGCCAGCACCTCATCATTGATCTCCTCGCTGGGGTGATACATCACCTCACCACTTTCGGGGTCAACGATATT
This sequence comes from Desulfatitalea sp., assembly GCA_018224505.1. GTDB lineage: Bacteria > Desulfobacterota > Desulfobacteria > Desulfobacterales > Desulfosarcinaceae > Desulfatitalea. Next base: position 729 of record JAGTVD010000461.1, read on the forward strand.
GACTGCGAAAACCCTGCCGAGCAGTTCTTCGGGTCCGATGGGCACGGTCTCCATGTTGGCGGCCTTCATCTGCTTGATGGCGCGCTGGGTGAAGATGCGGCCTTTTTTGACCAACACCTCACCCGTGGTGGGGTCGGAGACATCCCGGGTGGCCCGTTGCCCTTTGAGCAGCTCCTCATCGAACGCTTTGGAGGCGCGACGACCCTCGATGATCACGCGGCTCTTGGCATAAAAATAGTTGAGCAGATCTTCCGTGGAATAACCGAACGCCTTGAGCAGTGTGGTGACCGGAAACTTGCGCCGGCGGTCGATACGGATGTAGACAATATCCTTGGGATCGATTTCAAGATCGATCCATGAACCGCGCACCGGGATGACCCGGGCGCTGTAGATGATTTTACCGCTGGAGTGGGTTTTGCCCTTGTCGTGATCGAAAAAGACACCCGATGAACGATGCAGCTGGCTGACCACCACGCGCTCGGTGCCGTTGACAATGAAGGTACCCTTGTTCGTCATCAACGGTATGGTGCCGAAATAGATCTCCTGCTCCTTGATGTCGCGGATGTTGGAGGCACCGGTCTCCTTATCCACATCGTAGACCACCAACCGCACGGTGATATGCACCGGCAAATCGTAGGTCATCCCACGCTGTATGCACTCCTCCTCACTGTGTTTCGCCGTGGTGAAACGGTACGCCACAAACTCCAGGGAGGCGCTGCCAGTAAAATCCTTGATAGGAAACACCGATTTGAATACGGCTTGCAAACCGATGTCTTCCCGCTTTTCAGGTGGCACATCGAGTTGCAGAAAGCGTCGATACGACTCTTTTTGCATGCCAATGAGATCGGGAATTTCGACAATTTTGCGGATCTTGCCGAAATTTTTCCGGATACGCTTGTCAAGGGACAGCCTCGCAGCCATTGTCTCTCCAATTTTGATTCAGGGACGATAGGAAACGCGAAAATGGGATAAAAGGTTCGCGGCCTTTCCACCCCATTTTCGCATCACATCATTTGATGAATTTTTGCAGGGCAATAGATAATTTCCCAGCACGGGTATCTATTTGAGTTCCACCTGGGCGCCTGCCTCTTCCAACTGCGCCTTGATCTTTTCGGCCTCTTCCTTGGGGATTGCTTCCTTGACAGCTTTGGGCGCAGAGTCGACCAGGTCTTTGGCCTCTTTGAGACCCAGACCAGTAATGGCACGCACCTCTTTAATAACGCCGATCTTTTTGTCGCCCGCGGCAAGCAGGATCACATCGAACTCGGTCTTCTCCTCGACGGCCGCAGCGGCATCACCGGCCGGGGCGGCGGCCATCATGGCCATCGGTGCGGCGGCCGAAACGCCGAATTTCTCTTCCATCTCCTTGACCAGCTCGGAAAGGTCCAGAACGGTCATATTGGCAATAAAGTCGATCACATCTTGTTTCGTTACATCAGCCATTGGTTTGAATCCTCCAGAAATCGTTAAGCAGCCGCCGCTTATGTCGGCAGCATTGTAGGTCGTTCGATAGTGTATTGATCAAGACAAGTATCAAGCAGCGGACTGCTCTTTTTGGTCCTTGATGGCTTGCAAGACATTGAGCATGCGACGCGGGACATCGCTCAAGGCGCGTACCAACGAAGTCGGTACAGCCTGCATGGTGGCCAGCACGGTGGCCAACAGCACCTCGCGGGACGGCAACGTCGCCAAAGCTTTGACCATGGCCGGGTCCATCACCTTGCCACCCATGACACCGATCTTGATCTCCAGTTTGTCATTGGTTTTGGCAAAGTCGGACAGGATCTTAGCCAATGTTACCGGATCATCGTAGCTGATCGCGATGGCACTGGGTCCTTTGAAATATTCCTTGATCGGCTCAACCGGAGTGCCTTCAGACGCTCGGCGCAACATGGTGTTTTTAATGACCTGGAATTCCACCTGGGCTTCGCGCAATTTACTGCGCAACTCCGTGACGGTGCCCACGTTGAGCCCCTTGTAATCGGTCAGGATAACCACCTTGCTCCGATCCAGGCGCTCTTTCAACTTTTGGACAATTAGTTTTTTAGCCTCGATATCCAATCTTAACTAACACCTCCTTCCGTGACTGTGCGACCGGAAGGTACTTTGAGGGTGGGTCTGTGCCGGCCAGCGGCAGCAAGCCATATGACCATACGCCGCTGCTGTTGATGATGCTTGTTCACTACCGTGCGCAGACTGTCTCGGTGGGCCGGCTCACGCCGATTAAACACGCCGCTGGCCTGGTACGGCACCCGCGTGTACCTACGGTCTTTGACAGTGTATTGAGTCCAATTGATATATGATGCCATGCCGGATGATCCGGCGTCAACAACACGATCGTATTTGGCCTGATCCACACGCCATTCCGACGATAAATAGGACCAACGGTCAACTATTTAACCAGTTCCTTTACCAAAGCGGTGTCGATTTTAATCCCCGGTCCCATGGTGGTGGAAACAGCGATCCCTCTAAGATAGGTACCCTTGCTGGAAGAGGGTTTCAGCCGCATAATGGTTTCCAGGAAAGCGGAAAGATTCTGAACGATTTTCTCCACCCCGAAAGAAACTTTCCCCATGGGTACGTGGACAATACCTGCTTTTTCCACTCTGAAATCGATCTTGCCGGCTTTGAGTTCCTGAACCGCTTTGGCCACATCGAAGGTGACGGTCCCGGTTTTCGCGTTGGGCATCAAACCCCGCGGCCCGAGCAGACGACCGATCTTGCCCACCGAACCCATCATGTCGGGTGTGGCCACGGCTTTGTCAAATCCGAACCAGCCGCCCTGAATCTGCTCGATCAGATCGTCGCCACCTGCAAAATCAGCTCCGGCCTCCTTGGCTTCAGCCTCTTTTTCGCCCTTGGCAAACACAAGCACCTTCACATCCTTGCCCAAGCCATGGGGCAACACGACTGTGCCCCGCACCATTTGATCTGCGTGCCGGGGATCGACGCCCAGCCTGACGGCCACGTCAACCGTTTCATCAAACTTGGCAAAGGATGCCTTGATTGCAGATTCAATGGCTTCCGCAAAATCATACCTTTTTTGCGTATCGATCCTGCTTTTGGATTCTATGTATTTCTTACCCCGTTTCGGCATTTTCAGTTCCTACTCCTTGACATTTGACATGGTGTTGCGCTGCATTTCGTGGTCGGCCGGTTAAACCGGCAGGGCCGTTGGTGTTAAACGACTTCGATACCCATGCTGCGCGCCGTTCCGCTGATAATGCGGCAAGCGGCATCCAAATCATTGGTGTTCAGGTCGGCTATTTTCAGCTTGGCAATCTCTTCAACCTGTGAGCGCGTAACCTTGCCCACACGATCCTTTTTAGGATCTCCCGCACCTTTTGCAATTTTGGCCGCCTTTTTCAGCAAGACCGCAGCTGGTGGGGTTTTGGTGATAAAAGTGAAGGAGCGATCCTGGAATACGGTGATCACCACGGGGATGATCATGCCCGCATCATTGGCAGTGCGCGCATTGAAGGCTTTGCAAAAATCCATGATGTTCACACCGTGTTGACCCAGCGCAGGACCAATGGGGGGCGAGGGCGTGGCTTTGCCCGCCTGTACTTGCAACTTGATTTGTGCCGTTACCTTTTTCGCCATGGTTTTCTTTTATCTCCTGAATATTTACAATCGCTTGATTTCTAAAGTTTAGAGACTTGCACGAACTCCAGCTCCACCGGTGTGGAGCGACCGAAAATGCTTACCAGCACTTTGATTTTACCCTTTTCGTTGTTCACTTCCTCGACCGTTCCATTGAAATTGGTGAACGGACCATCGATGACGCGCACATCATCCCCCGTCTCGAAATGGTATTTCGGCTGGGGCTTGAGCTTGCCCGCCTCCATGCGATTGAGTATCCGGTCGGCCTCTTCATCGGACAATGGCGTTGGTTTATCACGCCCCCCCAGGAATCCGGTCACCTTAGCGGTATTGTTGACGATATGCCACGTTTCATCATCCAATTCCATCCGCACCAGCAAATAGCCGGGGTAGAACTTTCGCGAGGACGTTCGCCGTTTCCCCTTAACCAACTCGACCACCTCTTCGGTGGGGACAATCACCTCACCGAATTTCTCCGGATTGGGCGCATTGGCCATGCGTTCTTCCAGGGCGGCTTTCACCTTGTTTTCAAACCCCGAATAAACATGGACGATGTACCAGCGTAGGGCCACAAATCACCTTCTTTTGGTTAGGGAAGCACAATCCGAACAAGCGATGAAAGGCCAAAATCGACCGTACCCAGAAAAAGAGAGATGATCATCACCAGGATGATTACCACCATGGTGGAACCTATCGTCTGTTTGCGGGAAGGCCACGTCACCTTTTTCAGTTCGGTCTTCACCTCTCTCAAAAACTGGATACTTTTGCGTATGAAATTATCTTCGACGCCAGTGGCTGGTTTTGGCTTGACAACCAACGGCGGCTTTTTGATGACCGGCGCAATTTTAGCTGTCGAACTGCCGTCGCCCCCGTTCGTAGTTCCCATCTCAGCGGAATTATCCGGTTTCTGGGTTTTTTTCTTAACGGGATCTTTTTTCTTTAGTAATCGTCCCATGCCACTCCTAATCGATCCAAGGGGCTTTTATGGAATATTTGATCGAAACCGCCGTTTTGCCGAGAACAACACTGTTGCTACCATTGGAAAAATTGGCAGGCCAGGAGGGACTCGAACCCCCAACACCCGGATTTGGAGTCCGATGCTCTACCATTAGAGCTACTGGCCTGCATCCATGGCAAACGTCCATTCCAGGAAAAGTTACTTTGTTTCCTTGTGGGGCGTATGTTTTTGGCAAAACGGACAATATTTGTTGAACTCCAGCTTATCCGGCGTGGTGCGCTTGTTCTTGGTCGTTGTGTAGTTGCGGCGTTTGCACTCACCGCATGCGAGCGTTATGATTACTCTCACCTGTGCTCTCCTTGGACATTACTCGATAATTTCGCTAACCACACCAGCGCCCACCGTTCGCCCACCTTCGCGAATGGCAAAACGCAGCTCTTTTTCCATCGCGATGGGCGTGATCAGATCGCCCGTGATGGTCACG
>JAGTVD010000462.1 GCA_018224505.1 Desulfatitalea sp.
CCGCCGACGATGATGAAAGCAATCGCGGTAAGCGGATCCGTGTGTGATCAATTGTGTTCGGAGTGTCTACAAAAGTGGACGCCTGGACAACCAGTACCAGGCGGTGGCAGCGCCGCCTTCTTCACCGATAATGGTCTGCCGGGTCTCAAATGCATGGTCGAACAAAGCGTGCACTCTTTCCGTGGATATGCCGCGCCGCTGGCCCCGCCACAAGCGGGGCAGCCAGGCATAGAGCATAAAGAGTGCCCCGGGGCGCAGCAGAGGGTGCAAGCCGTTCGCATACCGGCGCTGCCGGTCCGTTTCCAGACCGTGGAGGCAGCCGATATCCAGGGCGTAATCAAACGGACCCTCGATGGCGCCCAATTTGGTGACATCCCCGATACGGAAATCGATGGCCAGTTTCTCCTTGCGCGCCTTGCGGACCGCCGCCCAGATGGCCTGGGCCACAAAGTCGATACCGGTCACCCGCCAGCCTTGCCGGGCCATGGTGATCGCATTGGTGCCGGTGCCGCATCCCAGGTCGATGGCCCGACCCGGGGCAGCCGTCTCCAGAAAGGCCACGACTTCTGGCGGTGTGATCCGGGTATCCCATGGGGTCCGGCCGCGCAGGTAGCGGAACTGGAAAGACCACCATTGGGGGTCGTGAAGGAAAGAGAGTCGGCCCATGGACTTCACCGGCGCATCAGCATGGGGCCCAGGGGACGCCCCGCAAACAGGTGCATGTGCAGATGAAACACCTCCTGGTTGGCGTCGCGATTGCAATTGACCAACAATCGGTAACCGCTTTCCGCCACTCCTTCCTGGGCGGCAATCTCCTTGGCCACTACAAACATATGTCCGATCAGCGGTTCATCCGCCTCACTGATATCATTGACGGTGGGAATCTCTTTGTTGGGTACGATGAGAATGTGAGTGGGCGCCTGGGGACGAATGTCCCGGAAAGCGGTCACCCGGTCATCCTGATAAACAATATCCGCCTGCGCTTCGCCCTTGATGATTTTTGAAAAGATGGTCGTCATAAGATGCTTTGCTCCTTATTTTATTTTATCCCCTGGGCCATTGTCCATTGTTTTTCCCGGCTGCTCGTGCGCTGCAGCCGATTTGTCTTCCTCCGGGTTGCTGCTACCTGACCAACGGATCAGTCGTTCGCGATTCCAGAAGGGCGTGGTATGCTGATTCTGACTGCGATGGTCGCATGAGGGTCGATCGCAGATGGGGCACTCCTTCGATGCGCAGGGATCCATGTGCACCAGCACCTCCGCGTGCCCGCGATAGTGATCGATGAGCAGGCGCTCCAACCGTTTGGCTTCCTTATGGGCGCTGCTCAGGGTCAGGTCCCCGGGCAATACCAGATGCAAATCGATGTGAACCATCAGGCCGGCACGCCAGGCGCGCAGTTGATGGACATCGACCCAGTCCGGCAGTCGGTGATGTTCCAAGGCACGGGCGATCTGGTCGAGCAGCACGGGGTCGGATTTGTGCATCAACCGTGAAAAAGAGAGGCGCACCAATCGGCCGCCGGTGATCAGGATGTTAACACCCACCAAACAGGCAATTGCGCCGTCGAGCCACAACCAACCGGTCCAGTGGACCATCGCCAGGCCCGCCAGCACGCCTCCCGAAGTATAAACGTCGGTTAAGATATGCTTGCCGTCGGCCAGCAGGGTGAGCGATTCGGTGCGCCGGCCGACACGGATCAGAAATAGCCCCAGCAGGAGGTTAATCGCCGTGGCGAAACCCAAAATCGCAAGTCCCGGGCCCAGGTTGGGCAGTGGCTGGGGATTGATCAGGTGGGTTACGCCAGTGTAGAAAATGCCCACCGATGCGCCGATGATCAGTGCCCCTTCAAAACCCGCCGAGAAGTACTCGATTTTGCCATGACCATATGGGTGATCCAGATCCGGGGGTTTGGCCGCCATCCAGATGCTGATGGTGGCGAATCCGCTGGCGACCACATTGATGATGGACTCCAGGGCATCCGAAAGCACTGCCGCGGAGCCGGTGAGTCGGTAGGTGTGAAATTTGAGGGCCAATAGAAGCACACTGACGCCCACCGACAGTAGAATGGCCCCCATTCGCAGGCGAAAGGAGCTTGACGTATCCAGGTTCCGGCGGCCCGGTGCGGGCTTGTTATCGGCGGGGGGCATGGTGCCTATCCTCTGTTCAACTATTCAACCAGGTTGTTGAACCGGGCCATTACTTGGTAGAGTCCCTGGGTGCCCATGGTTTCTCCCCCCTGGGCCATGGCGGCCGTATAGAACTGGTGGACCAGGGCCAGTCCGGGCAGGCTGAGATTCATCCGCCGGGCCTCGGCCAGAGCGATGCCCATGTCTTTGACAAAGTGGCGGATGTAGAAGCCCGGATCGAAATCGCCCTGGGCGATGCGTCGTCCGAGCGTATTGATGGCCCAGGAGCTGGCCGCGCCTTGACCGATGACGTCAATGACCGCATCCAGGGACATGCCGTTGCGCCGGGCATAGAGCAGCGATTCCACCACGCCGATCATGGTGCCGGCGATCAGGATCTGGTTGCACATCTTGGTGTGTTGACCGGTTCCGGTAGCCCCCATATGGGCAATATGGCGTCCCAGCAGCGCCAACAGGGGTTTCACCTTCTCAAAAGGTTCCGGATCCCCACCCACCATGATGGCCAAAGTGGCCTCCCGGGCGCCCACGTCCCCGCCGGAGACCGGCGCATCCAGTGCCGCCACGCCTTTCTTCCGGGCCTGCTCATACACCATTGCCGCCAGGTCCGGACTGGAGGTGGTCATATCCACCACCACCGTGTCTTTGCGGGCCCCGGTCAGGACGCCATCATCACCCAGCAGCACCGCCTCCACATCATGGGGGGCTCCTACAATGGAAAAGACCACCGCGCTGCGCTGGGCCACTTCACGGGGCGTGTCGCACCAACGGGCGCCTCTGGCAATCAAATTGGCCGCTTTTTTTCGGGTGCGGTTGTACAGGTGGACCTGGTGCCCCGCATCGATCAAATGTCCGCACATGGCGTTGCCCATAACGCCGGTACCGATCCATCCGATATGCATGCTGTTCATGGTGGCGCACTCCTTTACCATTGGGGAAGGCCGATTTTTCGATGAAGATAGTCAGGGAAATGCAGCGGTGTCAAGGCGTGAACCGTGCCCGCCTGGTTTTTAAATCCGGGTGCCATATCGCATTGCATTATTGGTGAGCCGATTGATGCATGTGGTTCACCCCAAAGTGCTGTCCCCTGGATGCCCTCGTGGATGCCCCCGTTGCCGGTATGATCCCAATGCGCTACATTGCATATTTATCGATGGATGGAGCACCGCATGGAAAATGTGCAAGTGGCATGCTACAGTGGTTACCGTGGGGAGGAGATTTCCCGGCGTTTCTGTTTGGGACAGCGGTGGGTGGCGGTGGCGCAGGTTCTCGACCGCTGGCTGGCGCCCGACCATCGTTATTTCAAGCGGCTGGGTGATGACGGCGGGGTTTACATATTGTGAGAGGAAGGAGCCTATGAAGATCCAAATACAACATATCCCCTCCCAGGGGCTCGCGTTGGCTTATGGCAACGAGGCCAGGACTTTTCCCGTGCTCAAGCAACTCATGGACGACGGTCAGTGCCGGTTCCTGGAACCCATTGCCGTCGACCTGTCGGTGGTGTCGGAGCGCGATCTGATAACCATTGACGGGGTGTTGGCAACTCGTGTGGAACTGGCGTGCAGTCGTTGCCTGGAGCTGTTTCAGATGCCGCTGAGGCACCGCTTCACCTTGCGGTATTCCCGCGAGATTCCCACCGATCTGCATTCGGGGACCGGCGAGCCGGTGGCGTTGACCGCTGAGCAGATCGGCCTGGTCTATTTCAAGGGCGAAGAGATCGATTTTCAGGATTCAATCCAGGAGCAGGTGGTGCTGGCGCTGCCCTTCAAACCTTTGTGCCGTGAGGATTGCCAAGGTTTGTGCCCCCGGTGTGGCGCTGATCTGAACCAAGGCCGCTGCGAATGCGGTGGTGTTGTGATCGAGAATCCATTTGCGGTGCTTAAAAACCGCCAGTGGCCCGAACAGTAGAGGTGTTTTAATATGTCCATCCGCTTGCTGGCCCTTGAATTATATCGCTGTCAAAAGCAGGTTGATCAGTTGAAAAAGGCGCTGAACGCGGCGCCGCCGGACAAACGCGCGGCCATAGAAGCACAGCTGCGAGTGGCACAGTCCGAGCAGGACACCATGCGGCGGGCGCTGGATGGGCGCATCGGCCGCTGAGCTTTATGCGCCAACGGTTTGCACCGCAGGTCTTTTACCGCTTCAGCAGTATTTTATAGTAATCGGTGAGCCGCCGGAAGAGTTCCGGATCACCGCCCAAATCAGGATGATGCTTCAAGGCAAGCCGGCGGTAGAGACGCGTGAGACTCCGCTTGTCCAGGGTTTTCAGGACCTTCCACTGCATGCCGAACAGGCGGCCGGCCTCCTCGAGCTTGATGCGCACTTTGGGTGGGGGGCGGAAGGCCCGGTGGCGGTTGATGAAATCCTCCACATAGGCCTGCCAGGGGGATTGGTGCGGTGGATCGAGATCGAAGTAGATGATGGCATATCGGCCCAGATAGTCACGCAACCGATATCCGGTCGGGATACCGGCCCAGAAAATATCGTCCGTATCCAGGCGGCAGAGCCGGGAGACGAAGTGCCGGTCCATCTGTTCCAAAAGGGACACATCCGTCTCCCGGTCCGGAATGAACCGCCGCAACTCGAAGATGATACTTACGTAATTCGATAGCTCATGGGTGCGCAGGCGCCGCTCTTGCGCCATGAAGTACTGTTCCAATTCATCCCTGGATTTGGCGTAGAGGGGGCGGAAGATGTGATTGGGTATCCTGCCGATGTGGCGTTGATCGCTCTGCCCGAAGCGTAAGTAATGGTAACGGCGGCGGTCGAACGGATGGGGTGCGGCGAACAGCGCCTCTTTCTCCGTGATGGCCGAGGGCGCGGTCCGGTTGCGGCTGCGATCGAAGCCCACGATTACGCGCTGGATTTCCGGGTCCAGAAAATCGAAAAGCAACCGATCCAACTGCGCGTCGTCCGCATCGATACCCGATAGGGCCAGGGTATCGGTCAGTTGCTCGGCATAGTAGTATCCCTTGCCGCCCACATAAGTGATGAACTGTGATGGGTCGTGACCTAAATCAAACAGGTCGCGGCTGCTCAGGCCGGCACCGTCGGCATACGATTGCCGAATGACGTAATGCGGCCTGCCTCGCTTGTAATATCGTGCCAAATACATATCGTTCTGATGACCTCCGTTTGTCAGAAAACCTTAACCATCGGTCCGGACATTGGCAATCGCGGTTATGCACAAAACCCAAGTGATAAAACGGGTAGGGTGGGCATTGCCCACGACTATAATTTCCAATTGACCGCCGCTTGGGCGGGATCAGCCCACGGTGGTGGGCAGTGCCCACCCTACAACTTGGGTTTTGTGCAAACCGCTTTGGCAATAACAGCGGCGGATACTTGTTATTGAGATCGGGCAGCCGTTTGGCGAAAGCCTGTACAGGTACAGGTGCGAAAAGGGTCGCTCCGGAAGCTCGAGGAGCCGCTTGCCATGTATTGTTTTTGTTTGGCAGGCGACTCTGATATAGTGCGC
>JAGTVD010000463.1 GCA_018224505.1 Desulfatitalea sp.
CTTTGAGTCCTTTCCACTCCGCGCCGCTTACCTCGCTTCGTTCGAACTTGACATTGTCGATGGTGACATCTGCGATCGATAGCATCACCGGGACATCCACACCGATGGTGGGGCCGAACCCGATGCCGCTCAAGGTGACGTCCAGCGCTTCATGAATGGCGATGACGGCGGCACTGGCAATGTCGATGTAGGGGATTTCCACGGTCGCCACCGCCGCGACGACGATGATCGTCCAAAGGTTGATGGGGATCGAAAATTTGCAATCGAGTTGCAGTTCGCCGTCGCGGAGGGCATATTCGTCGGTAGATTCCCCGATCATCGCCAGGGGCGTGCCGGCGGCTTCGCCGGCCACCTCCACGCAGGCCTGCGGAATCAGATCCTCCACCTGCAGAACAGCCGCGATCAAATCGACCGCCGCCTTGAGGGCATCCACCGAGGCGCTCAGTTCCACATGGGGTCCTGTCCGCCAGCCGAAGTGGGGGACATGGTGGTGGGTGTAAAACTTGTAGAATTCACAACCCAGCATGATTTCCACACTCATGCCGGCGCCGAGAAAGGCGCCCGCCATGGCTTCATCATCCTCGATGGTCAGGGTCAGGGTATCTCCGTCCACCGCGCCTTCGGCAGTGAACCCGATGGCATACCCCGGGCCACACAACCCCGCGTGAACACCGACGGCGAATTCCGCCGTGGCGCGCACCGCGTGAAGTTTGCTGAATTTGTGATTGCCCGCCAATTGGCGGGATGGACTGGTCTGAAATCCGGCCGGGATATCCGGAATGGGCGGTATCAGCGCCACTCCTTTGCACAGGGACAGGCTGTTGATCACCTGGGGGGTACCGATGGTGGTTTTTTCTATAACTATGGCCATTTTTATCTCCACTTGCGGGTTGACGCGCGTCGATTAAATTCAGATCCATAAAACGGCAAAACGAAATCTTTGTGTTGAGCATGAAGGATCGGCGTTCTACAAGGGAACGCCCAACATGATGGACAAGGTGCCGTCGTCGAACTCGCCGATAAAGACCAGCCGGCCGTAGCTGTCCACCTGCTCCCGGGCATAGCCGAAAGCGATGGTGGTCAGGGCGGGGCCACGCGCGCCGAATAGTTTGTCGCCGGTCTTGAGCAGCGAGGTGGTGCCGCCGCCGTTGGAGACGAGCAGTTCCTCCGTGTCCCCGGATCGCGCCACGAAATAAACCAGGCCGTCGGCGCTCACAACCGGTCCGCCGATGCCTTCGATGGTCATGCCCGTGGGGGTCGAGTATCCGGTGCCGGAAATCGTATCAGGGCCCAGGGTCAGCCGCACGCTGTCGTCGCTGATCATGGTGACCAGGGCTACATCGCCGTTGGCGCCGATTCGCGGGCCGTAATTCAATGATTCCGCCGAATCGACCTGGGAAGATCGAAGCGCGGTGGACATCCGGGTCCCGGCGGAAACCGCCAGCAATGATGCGCCGGTGACACCGGCGTCCATGACCGTCCCTTTTAAAATCGCCGAACCCGGATCAGGCGACGGATCGACATTCCTGTCGATCACCTCCGTATGGACCTGGGCCGCGTAAGCGCCGTAATCGTTCGCATGCATCAAACCGAATTTGCTGATCTGTCGATCGGTGCCCGGAATGACGGCACCGGAGGTCAGGAGGTTGGAGCCGTCGGCACTGACCTCGCCGTTGGGCAGGTGAAACAGACTTTCACCTGTGCTGCGGCCGTTCACCTCTGCCCAGAACGAAGCTACCAGCAAATCGTCGTTGTCGTACAAATCGAAATTGCCCAATGCCGCACCGAAAATAAAGTTGGTATCCGGGGTAGGGGTCCGGAATCCCAGCACCCGTTGTAGACCATCGGCGCTGGCCCCGTGCCCCCGGTGGCGTTCCAGGTACAAACTGGTCGCCTGTTCACCTTCGGTCAGCAACCGTATGGCGACGGAACCCTGAGCGTTGAGATCGGCCAGTTGCACCTGCACGACATTGCGCCCGTCGGCGGTGCGGTCGCCTACCCGCACGATTTTGTGAAAGCCTTCAATGCGGGGCTCCTGTGACCCGTAATCCATATCCAATTCGTAGAGGCCCATGCTCAGACCGCTGCCACTGCGGCCGAGTCTATCGCCCGCATGAAAAATGATCTGGTTGTTGTCATGAATCTTCACCGAAGGCGGCAAAAAATCGGCGTCGCCGGCGCCGGTGAGCGCCTCACCCGTCGAAAACAACCTGTGGAACCGATACCCGTTGGGCATTGGTCTCCGGGGGGGCCCGGAACTGCTTCCGCAACTGCTCAGCACCACGGTGCCCAGGGCTGCGCCCATGACCTTTAGGAATCCTCTCCGACTGCTTTTCATAGCTGTTTCTCCAGGATTATTTATTATTCCGAGGGGATGCGGCATCAAATGCGGGTTTGGGATCGGCACGGGCTTGCGGTGGGGTATCCCCACCCTTTTCATGGCCCCCAGCAACCAATCAGATCCCGTTCCTCAGTGTAGGTCTTATCGGGTGTTTTGAAATAATCTTAACTGGGGTTTCTTTGGCAAGCCGGACGGTAGAGCACGGCACCTGAAGGCGCTCGGTACCGAATAGGGTCAAGACATGTTTGGTGGCTTTAAAATTAATTAAAAATACAATCAGTTAGGAATTTAAAGCCGTCCGCAAACGGTTGTTTTTCGGACCGCCATTATCCTGCAGGCCGAACTTTTTACAAGATAACGCACTTATTTCCTTGACAAAAAATAGCGCCCGCATTAGATCATTGATATTGCACATGATATGTGAAGAGCAGCAATCAAGATGATAGAAAATAAAGGAGTCGTTGCATCATGACGCTGACCAAAGCCCAGATTGTGGAGATCATTCATGAGGAATTACCCTTTCCGAAAAACAAAAGCACTGAGGTTGTCGAGGAACTGATTGAAATTATCAAAAGGACTTTGGAAAACAATGAAGATGTGCTGATCAGCGGTTTCGGGAAATTTTGCGTCAAGGACAAACGCCAGCGCCGTGGCCGCAATCCCGCTACCGGCGACGATCTGATCTTGTCCCAGCGCCAGGTGGTGACTTTTAAATGTTCCGGCAAATTGCGCGAAAAAATCAATTCCTGATCGGGATTCTCTACTCCCCTTTGGAATTGCCATTTAAGGCGGTGCCACCGCACAGGCGCCATTCGTCACACCTGCCATATTTCGCACGGGGGGCGATTCGGTCGGCCCCGGGTGCGGGATGTCATGTTCCGGTCAATCGCCCATCCTTTTAAAGACAGTCACCTTCATGACACCTGAGGCTCGCTTAAAACAGATCCAATTGCACATCGCGCGTATGCCCAGCCTGTCGACAACCGTGGCCAAGGTGCTGGAGGTGTGCAACAATCCCTATGCCTCGCCCCAGGAGCTGAACCGGGTCATCTCTCTTGACCCTGTTCTGACAGGCCAAGTTCTTAAATTAATCAATTCCGCCTACTACAGTCTTCCCAACCGCATCGGTTCGCTTACCCGGGCGATTATCATGCTGGGGGTCAACACGGTGAAAAACCTGGTGCTGGCCACGTCGGTGCTGGCGGTTTTCAAAAACAGCAAGGCAGGCGGCGGATTTGCTATCGATGACTATTGGGCGCACTGCCTGTGTGTGGGCGCCACCACCAAGGAAATCGCGCGCCTTAAGGGTGTGCCGCCCATGGAGCAGGAGGAGTTTTTTGTGGCCGGCTTGCTCCACGATCTTGGGAAATTGCCGATGGTTGCCTGTTACGCCGATCTTTACGCCCGGGCCATGCAACGCTGCCAGCAGGACCAGGGCCTGCCCCTGTATGAGGCCGAGCGCCTGGAGATCGGTTTTGACCACTGCCAGGTGGGGTGGCTCATCGGCGCCAAATGGAAACTCAATGATGCCATGAAGCA
>JAGTVD010000464.1 GCA_018224505.1 Desulfatitalea sp.
TCGAACGAAACACCTCGTTGAGCACCTGAACATTTCCCGGATCCTGCTCCAAACGCAGTAAATTGCGCTCCGTACTCTCCAGATGCTCTCCCGTTTCAACGATGAAATCCTGAAGCAGGGATTGGTCGGTCATTTGGTTCTCCTTTTGATGGCCTTGCGCCTTGTTGGCCTTGCGCCGCCGTGGGGCCTTATCAACCATGGCCGCCACTGCGCTTTTCACGTGTGGGAAGGGGTGCACCAGGCGCCTCTGCCGCCACCCCGATCATCCCGGCAAGCCCGCGGACGGCCTGCTCAAATGTTGCCGATCAGCTCAACGATCGCCCTGGCATTGTGTTTGTTGACATAACCCAAGGCCCCCAAACGCTTTGCGTCTTCGCTGTATTTGTCTTCATCCAGATTGGACAGGAAAATGATGCGGGCGTTGGGATCGATGGCACGAATCTCCCTGGCCGCCTCAAAACCATCCATTTCACGCATTGTGATATCCATCGTGACCACGTCGGGTTTCAGGGCAATGTACATCTCAATGGCCTCCTTACCGCTTTTCGCTTCCCCGGCGACGGTATAGTGCTGATCCAACAGTGTCTGCCGGATCATCTTGCGCATGATGGATGAATCATCCACAATCAGTATTGTTTTTCCCATTGCGTCATACCCTGCTGCATGTTTGATTCGGGTCCCTGCCACGGGGATCCATGCTTATCCTTGTTGCCTCTTCTGTTCGGCCAGTCGCTTTAGATCGTCCACCACCAGAATTCGATTGAAATCGAGAATGACCATGGACTGGGTATCCAGTTGGCACGCCCCGCTGACATACTGCATGTCCAAGGCGCCGGATGCCGTATCCGACGGTGGTTCGATGGCGCTGGCGGGGATTTTCATCACCCGGGTGACATGATCCACGGTAAAACCGGTGACCCTTTCCCCGATATTGAGGATGAGGGTCCAACTCTCTTCCAATACTCCGGCACCGGGCCGCGGCAAACCAAGCCGGTTGGATAAATTGATGACCGGTATGATACGGCCGCGCAGGTTGATCACACCGTCGATAAAGTCCGGCGTATCGGGAATGGCCGTGACGGATATCTCCTTGATAATCTCCTGGACCATGAGAATGTCCACGCCGTAAAGCACATCGCCCAGGTAAAAGCCCACCATCTGGACCAGGTCCTGCTCTTCCTGGGACTCGAACGCGCCTTCGTCGAAATCGGACATGGCAAGGGTTTCATTAAGGTCAGTCATGCATCCATCTCCTAATGCTTGGGGCCTCTATGACAGTTGTTTCCATGAATCCTTCTAGTTGGCATGTGCCGCGAGAAAGGCGTTGATGGCACCAGCCATGTGCTTGTCACTGACGCGGTTTGCAACACCGTATTGATCTACCGCCTTCATGGGTGTTTCCTTGAAGAGGCAACTGCGGGGATCCTGGACAAAAACGGTCCCGCCGCCTTCAATGAGTGCGCCAAGGCCTGCCACCCCGTCATCGCCGGCACCTGTGAGAATCACACCGGCCGCATATTCTCCCATCAGCCGGGCCACGTCACCCATCAGCCGGTCGATGGCCCCATCCGGCCTGGATGGGATGGCATCCGACATCTTGATGCGGATCTGTTCCGCCTCACGCACAATTGTGAAGGGTTCCCCGGCGGCGGCCAGGTAGCAGGCGCCCGACTGGATGACGGTGCCGTCCGAAGCACGCTGCACCACAAGCTGGCTGCATTGATCCAGGTAACGGGCAAATCCATCCACATGCTGCGGGGCTTGATGCATCACGGCCACATATGCGGCCGGCAATTGGGGGTCGAGACGTGGAATGACATTCAGAAGGGCCCCGTATCCCCCCTCGGCGCCCCCCATGACCACCAGACAACGGCACTGCGACGCCATGCCGCGTCTGCCCGCTTTGTCCTGTGACGGACGGCGCAAATATCGAATCGACTCCATTTGCACGGCGGCGGCCAATTCAATTTTGCGAAGGATCTCCATTTTTTGTGTCTGGAGGTCGCCCCCCCGGGTCCGGGAGGGTTTAGGCAGAAAATCGATGGCCCCGTATTTGAGCGATTCGAAGGTTTCAGTTGCGCCCTCCTGGGTCAAGGCGCTGATCATCACCGTCGGCACCGGGTGCTGGATCATGATGTGTTTGAGCGTTGTCAAACCATCCATCACCGGCATGTTGATGTCCAGCGTGATCACGTCGGGCTTCAAGTCCGCAAGCAAGTCCAACGCTTTACGACCGTTTTCGGCCTCTCCCACCACCCGCTTGAGACCATCCGACTCGATGATCTCGCGCAACACCGAGCGAATCAGTTTGGAGTCGTCCACCACCATGATACCCAAGGGTTTGGAGGGCGCTGGGGACCCCACCGTCGCCGCGGAGCGGGCCAGGACGGCTTGGGCCGTTTTACCCCCCGGCGTCCGGCCACCGGTCACCACGAGGGCTTCATGGCACACGTGGCACGGGAATTGGAAGAAATCCTCCTCAATCCGCGCGTCATCAATGTTGTGTCTTGTCCCGCACTCTTCGCAAAAAAGAATCATTCTACCCGTCCTGCACTGCCAACCAGCGGTTGTTTCCTGCACGCCAATTCAACCGGTATCGCCTTGAGGATACCCCATCAATGTTCCTATCGGTTTGTCGGTTGCGTTTCTTTAGTTAAATCGTGTCCATCCATAATCCATATGCCATCGGTGCGAAGGCGTTTGCGATGGTACGGGCGGTTGCAATAACGCCAACCAA
>JAGTVD010000465.1 GCA_018224505.1 Desulfatitalea sp.
CGGCCCGGTGAGACCGTGGTGATCAATGCCCTGCTGCGCGATCACGACGGCCGCCAGGTCACCTCCCAACCCGTTCAGGCGACCCTTTCGCGGCCCGATGGCCGGGTGTACCGCAGCTTTGCCTGGCAGGGGGACGAGCAGGGTTTCTATACCACCCAAATCGCCCTGCCGGCCGACACCCTGACCGGCAAGTGGCATATTCAGGCCACGCTCGGCAATGGCGACCCATTTGACTATCCCATTCACGTGGAAGATTTTCTGCCCGAGCGCATGCGCCTGGAGCTGGGCGATGACCTGCCGACAGCACCGCCACTGAACCGCACCCCGATCCTGGCTGTTCTGGGTGAATACTTATGGGGCGCCCCAGCCGCCGGCAATCGTTTGGAAACAACCCTGCGAATCTCGGCAGCGCGCAAGGTATCCGCCCGTTTCGCCGACTTTCTGTTCGGCACGGCCACGCCCGATCTTCAGGAAACCCTCGAACTGCCGGTTCAGATTCTGGACGACGCCGGCCGCGCCACCTTGACACTGCCCAATCACTGGGCATCCGCCGATCGCCCCATCCAGGTGCAGGCCATTGTCAGTCTGTTCGAATCAGGTGGCCGGCCCGTCACCCGCACCTGGCAGACCGTGCTGTGGCCCGCCCCCACCCTGGTGGGCCTTAGACCCCTGTGGACCGGTCCCATCGCAGACCCTCAGGACCAGGCCGGTTTCGAGCTGATCCACATTGACGGCGAAGAGAACCTGCTGGGCATGGACCATTTGGCGGTGCGCCTGGTACGGGAAAACGACCGCTATTACTGGCGTTGGGGTGACGATGGCTGGAGCCGGCAGCAAAGCCAGGCCGAGCAGACGGTCTACACCCGCGTGGTCAGCTGGGCGGACGGTGAGCGGCTGAACCTGGCAGTGCCGGTCGAGTATGGACAATACCGCATCGAGCTGCACGACCGGCACGGCCGTCTGATGGCCGGACACCGCTTTTTCGCCGGCTGGCGCTGGGATGGTGAGCAGGACGGTCAAGGCGCGAGGCCCGAGCAGGTGACGCTGCGTTGGGATGCCGCCGACTATGGGCCCGAGAGCGTTGCCACCTTGAGCCTGGAGGCCCCTTTTGACGGCCATGCCCTGGTGACGGTGGAGGGCAATGCACTGTTGTGGCAAGGCACCGTTCAAATGAAAGACGGGGGCGCCAGCATTCGGATCCCGGTGATGGCTGCCTGGGATCGCCATGACCTGTATGCTACGGCATTGGTACTGCGGCACGGCCAGCGCGCCCGATCCGACACCGGCCAGCGCATGCCGCGTCGTGCCTGGGGCATGCGCCATCTGCCGCTGGCGCGCGCTGCCCGCAATTTGGGCATTGCCATCGAGGCGCCCGAACAGGTGCTGCCGGAGAGCCGGCTGGCGGTAAAGGTCCAAATCCTGTCGGCGCCGGGCGATGCACCGGTGGCTGTGACCCTGGCCGCGGTGGACACGGGCGTTTTGAGCCTGACGCGGTTCAAAACCCCCGATCCCTTTGATTGGTTTTTCGGCCCACGGGCCTATACGGCCGCATTGCGCGATACCTATGGCGATTTGATGGAGATCAGCCGGGCGGCTGCCGCGCGACAGCGTTTCGGCGGCGATGCCGATCTGGCCCGGGGTGGTGACGCCCCCCGCAGCGAGGTGCAAATCGTGGCCCTCTTTTCCGGCAAAGTGATGCTCGATGAAAGCGGTCGCGCCGAAATTCCGCTGGAACTGCCCTATTTTAACGGTGAACTGCGGCTGATGGCCGTGGCCTTCGACGCCCGGAGGGTATCGCATGCGGAAGCAACCCTCAAGGTGGCTGCGCCGGTGGTAGCGGAGATCAATTTGCCCCGCTTCCTGGCCTTGGGCGACCATATCGACGCGGTATGGGACATCCAGAACCTGCTGCCGGACAACCGTGCGCTGAGCGTTGAGCTCCAAAGTGGCGCGGCCCTGGGCAGTCAACAGCTCACCCACCCCCTTCGCCTGGACGGCAAGGAACGCACCCGCCTGCGTCTGCCGGTGCAAGCAGCGGCGGCGGAAGGGCAGGGCGAACTGCGGCTGATCATGCGGGATACGGACGGATTGGAACCGCAAATTGCCGTCGACCGCCGCTGGCGACTGGGGCTGCGCCCGCCGTATCCGGCCGAGCGCCGGGTACACCATTGGGCGATTGCACCCGGAGAGGCGCGTGCCTTGGCCGATTCCCTGACTGCCACCGCGCTTCCGGAGACCCTGGCCGCGCGACTGGTGATCGCATCCGTGCCGCCGCTGGATCTGGACGACCATTTCCAGCACCTGGTGCAATACCCCTACGGCTGCCTGGAGCAGACCAGCAGCCGGTTGTGGCCATTGCTTCTGGGCAGTGCCGATGATTGGCGCCGATACGGGCAGCAGCACCCCCACAGCGCCCTGCCGGGCGATCGTGGCACGGTCATCGCCCAAGCCATCGGTCGTATCGCCGGTATGCAGCGCTACGATGGCAGTTTCGGCGTATGGCGCAATGATAGCGAAGAGGCCCACTGGTTGTCGGTGTACGCCACCGATTTACTGCTGACAGCCGGGCGCGAGGGCCACTCCGTGAATGCCGGCCTGCTGGAAAAGGCGATTGAACGCATCGGCCAGTACGTCACCGCCCAGCAAGGCGTTCCGGATGAAAACAATTGGTACAGCGAAGCGCCGGAGCACTATCGCCTGGCTTATCGCGCCTATGCCGCCGAAGTGCTCTCCGGCATTCAGCAGGTACGGTTGGCCGACGTGCGCCAGATCTTCGACCAACATGCAGGCAGCGCGCGTTCGCCCCTGCCATTGGCCCAGCTGGCTTTGGCCCTGGAGCGTCTCGGTGATGGGCGCCGGGCCGCGGAAGCCTGGCAAAAAGCCCTGACCTGGACCGAAATCAAGCAATTTTACGGGGGAGATTATGGCTCGCCGGTGCGGGATCTGGCCTGGACCCTGCTGCTGAGCCAGCAGAGCCGCTTGTTGGCGCAACCCGACCAGCAGGCGCTTCAGCCGTGGCAATTGGTGTTCCCCTTGCAGCAGGCCATGCGCGTTCAACGCTGGCTCTCCACCCAGGAGCGCATGGCGCTGTACCGGCTGGCATTGCTGCTCGAACTGCGCACGGGAACGCCATGGACCGCCGAATTGCGTATCGGCTCCGGAGCGGAACCCGCCCCATCCGCAGACATCGCCCGGGACGCGCAACCCGCACCGGACGGACCGCTGCAGATTGCCTCCGACCGGCAGTGGGGGCGTTACTGGGGGGGCGGCACCTGGCCCGATCGGGCTGAGCTGGTCAACACCGGCACGGCACCCTTGTATGTGACCTTTACCGTTCAAGGATACCCCGGCCAAGCACCCCAACCCGC
>JAGTVD010000466.1 GCA_018224505.1 Desulfatitalea sp.
CCTGAATGGTACGGCGCACAATACGGTGGGTTCACCCGCTTCGTCATGCAATGGCTTCAAACCGAACCCTTCCAAACCGATCAGTGCAACATGCTCTGTGTGGTTACCTTCGGCCAGGACCCCGCTACATGGGTCAGCCTGACCATCGTACCCACCCATCAGGGAAGCGAAGCCGTAGAGATCATGTCCGTGGATTTTCTGAACGCCTCCGAAAAGGCCACCCTGGCCCTCGATTTTGACCGCCATGGCCGCGTTGTCTGACTTTTTCTAAAGCTGAAGGTACGGACAACCGATAAATAAGAATTATGGGGGACACCGGAAAAGTACAGGGCCAGAAGCTGGTTGAGCTTTTCAATTATCTGATTGAAAAGCAGGTGATTATTTCCATGCAGCTCATGGGCTCCGATTTCGAGCGCCTGACTTGTGTCACCGGTATCAAGCAATCGCCGGACGGCAATCGTTTGTGCATCGATCGTCCCGGGGGTTTCGTGGACGAAGCGGCGAAACTCCGGGACGTCAACCTGCGGTTCAATTTCAACGGTCCGGATCGGCTGGAATACATTTTTACAACCCAGGGGGTGAAACACCAGGGCCGGGAACTGGAAACCCCGTTTCCACCTTTCGTCGAACGTATTCAACGCCGTAAAGATTTCCGCATGCAAACTGCACCCGGCACGCGCATGCTGATCAAAGAGGAGAAGCTCCACGCCATCCTGGACCTGGGCAATGTCAGCCTCGGCGGCGCTTTTGGTGTCTTGCGCAAGCACAACCTGAAAAATTTCAAGGGCCCGATCTTCAAGGTGGACCAATCCATCACCAATGCGGGCATCATTGTCCCGGCCACCAAGGATTTCCAGGAACTGGTGATCATCATCAAGAAAGCCGAAGTGCGACGCATCGAGCATGACAAGACCAACAACCGCTATCGCTATGCCTTTGAATTCAAGGCGCTCGATGGCAAAGAACATCACAAACTGACGCAATCCATCTACCACTTCCAGAGGCTGTTTCTCCAGCGACGGTAGCGTTCAGGGCGACCCCTTGTCCACCGCCAGCACAATCTTTCCGAAATGGCGGCTCTGCTCCATCTCCTGGTGCGCATGGGCTGCATCCGACAATGGATAAACCTTGTGAATCAATGGCACAATGGCCCGTTGGGTGATCCGGGGCAACACCCGCTCGACGAAGGCGGCGGTAATTTCGGACTTGCGCGCCACCGGTAAGGCACGCAGGACCGACCCGAGGATTTGCTGGCGTTTAACCAACAGCAGACCCAGATTGAGTTCGGCCGCTGCACCGCCCATCAGCCCGATTACCACCAAACGACCGCCCACGGCGAGGGAGGCCTGGTTCTTGGCCAGATATTGCGCGCCAATGTGGTCCAGAATCAGGTCCGCACCTCGACCATCGGTCAGCGCGCGCACCTCTTGGGCAAAATCCATTTGGCGATAGTCGATCACCGCATCGGCTCCCAACTGTCTGACCCGATCAATTTTGGCCGACGAGGCGGTGACAAGGATGCGGGAATCGGGCACCAGCAAACGGCACATCTGAATACCGGCGGTATTGACCCCGCCGCCTCCACCGTGCAGCAGAACCGTCTGGCCGGCCGACAGGCCACCGATGAGAAAAAGGTTCAAAAAAGCGGTGATATATACCTCGGGCACACAGGCCGCCTCCTCAAACGAGAGCGCTTCCGGGATGGCCATCAGGTGGCCGGCATAGGCCAGGGCATATTCGGCATACCCACCACCGGCCACCAATCCCATCACCCGGTCGCCGGGCCGCCACTGGTCCACCCCTGTGCCCGTGACATCCACCACGCCAGCCACCTCCAAGCCAAGAATTTCCGATTCGCCGGCGGGGGGTGGATAGTTGCCACGCCGTTGCACCGTATCGGCCCGGTTGACCGATGTGGCCACCACCCGCACCCGCACCTGCCCCCGACCGGGCTCGGGCAGGGGTGCGCGACCCATCACCATCACCTCGGGACCGCCAAAACCTTCTAAGACAATTGCTTGCATGGTCATTCATCTCCTCATAATGCGAGCCCTTAAATCCCCTGGGCAGAAAAAAGGATTACCTTGTTGCCGACCATCTGCACTTTGATCTGCTTTTTACCCGATTTCCAGACACAGCTCCGGGCACCAAGCACGGCATCACAATCATCCGTTTTGCCCAGAATGGACACCACCTCTTCATACGTCATGCCGACCCGCAATTGCGCGTAATTCTCGCTATTGACCTTACTGCAGGCCATCGCCACCAATACACACAACACCATCAAAGGCCACAGCTTCATAAAGCATCTCCCATGTGAATTCCATCCAGTGCCCAAAGGCCAGTTTCGGCCTATTCCCTGGCTGAAATCAAGCAAATTTTATGGTAAGATAGGCCCCAGGTCGCATCAGGACGCCTCACCCCTTCTTTTTAGAGGCCCATCATGAAATTGTTTGAAC
Source organism: Desulfatitalea sp. (assembly GCA_018224505.1). Taxonomy (GTDB): domain Bacteria; phylum Desulfobacterota; class Desulfobacteria; order Desulfobacterales; family Desulfosarcinaceae; genus Desulfatitalea. Next base: position 2,460 of record JAGTVD010000466.1, read on the forward strand.
CCTTGACAATCAATGGCATGCCCTTGGCCAACCGCATCGTCATGCCCCCCATGCAACTGCGCCTCGGCTTGGGCAACCGACGTGCCCGGGCGTTTTATCTGGAACGGGCCGCCGGCGGTGCGGGCGCCATCATCATGTGCGCCACTGCCGTGGACCTGTTCAGCAGTGATGCCGCCTGGGGCCGACCTGGCGGGGTTGCACAGTTCATCGTCCGCATGCAGGCATTGAACAATGAAATCCGCGCCGCCGGGGCCCGGGCAGGCATCCAGTTGTGGCACGGCAACCAGTGGCCGGCGGGCAACGGGGGTCCCGTTCCGGGCTCCGTCCAAGTGGCGCCCTCGGCCACTGAAGGCCGGCGGCCTCTGACCATCGCCGAAATCGAAGCGATTGTCGACAAATTCGGCCAGGCCGCCGCAACAGCCCGTATGGCGGGCTTCGACTTCGTGGAAGTGCATGGAGCCCATGGGTACCTGGTGTGCCAGTTCTTCTCGGGCGCCGACAACCGGCGCCGGGACCGCTACGGTGGCAACCTGGACAACCGCATGCGGTTCGGCGTGAAGATCGTCGCCGCCATGCGGCGGGCCACCGGCAACGACTTTCCCATCTTCTACCGACTAGGCGCGGAAGAGAAACGACCCGGGGGAATCACCCTGCCACAGAGCCGGCCCTTCGCCGCGGCGCTGGAAGCGGCGGGTGTGGATGCCTTCGACGTCTCCATCGGCATGCCCGGGGGACGCAATCCCTCCCCCGGCCGCAAAGCCGGAATGGGCACCTACGTCCCGCTGGCCGAAGCGATCAAGCAAGCGGTGACCGTACCAGTCATGGCGGTGGGACGGATTAATACCGCATCGGTGGCCGAAGCCGTGCTTACAGAAGGCCGGGCTGACCTGGTGGGTATCGGCCGGCAACTGATCGCCGATCCCCTCTGGCCGCAAAAGGTCCGCGACGGCCGCGAGGCGACCATCGTGGCCTGCCTCTCCTGCAACACCTGTTTCAACCCCTTACGCAGCGAGAAGTGGCGACCGGGCGACCCCATATGCAAGGTCAACCCCCGGGCCGGCCGCGAAGTGGATTTGAGCGACCCGGTGTCGGCAGATAAATAATTGTTCGCTATAACAAACGGTAAGGAGTTTCGCATGCAAATGGACATCACCCAAATCAAAACCATCGGCAGCGGTATTATCCGCCCCGAAGGGGTCATGGCGCTGGATGACGGCACTGTTTGGACAGCGGATGCCCGCGGCCGCTGCGCACAGATCCGCCCTGACGGCCACACCTCCTTCTTCGGCGATCTGGGCGGAGTGCCCAATGGCATCTGCGTCGATACCAGGGGCCGCTGCATCGTCGCCAACATCGGCAACGGTCAGGTCCAGGCGCTGGGCCCGGATGGCCGCCATGAAGTGCTCCTGACCCACGCCGAGGGCCGCCGGATGCGCGCGCCCAACTTTCCATTCGTGGATTCCCGGGAAAGGTTATGGGTCTCCAACTCCACCGAACACGAGGATATAGAATCGGTGCTACGGCATCCCGCGCCCGACGGCTGCGTGGTGTGCATCGAAAACGGTGCGGCCCGCATCGTCGCCGATGGCCTCTATTTCGCCAACGGGTTGACCCTGGACCAGGACGAATCCCACCTCTATGTGGCCCAAACCATGCGCCGCAATATCGTACGCTATCGCATCAGCAACGAAGGCCGCCTGGGGCCGGCGGAAATTTTCGGACCCAACCCCCTGTCCGAACTCGGCATCCCGGACGGCATCGCCTTCGACGAGGCCGGCAACCTGTGGATTACCTTTCCGCGTTGGAATGCCGTGGGCTACCTGACCCCCGACGGCGAGTTGCGGATGGTCCTGGAGGATCCGGATCACACGGTGCTCAAAAGGCCTGCCAACATCTGTTTTGGGGGCAAGGGGCGCCGAACGGCTTATATCGGCAGCCTGGACGGCACCACGATCCCCTGTTTTCAGGTGCCCCATCCGGGCATGCGACTGGTGCATCAAAGCATTTAATACCTCCCGAAGAAACGGATATCGCCATGCCACTCGTCACCATCGAAAAACAGAACAGCGTCGCAATCCTGCGTTTGAACAACGGCACCCCGAACGCCATTGGCCCCCCGATGCTGGAAGCCCTCGAAACGGCCTTGAACACCGGCAATGACCCCTGGGCCGGACTGGTACTGGCGGGCAACACCAAATTTTTCTCGATGGGATTCGATTTGCCCCACCTGCTCAAACTGGACCGAAGCGCGATGGCGGACTTTTTCGATCGCTTCAACGCCATCTGCATCCGGTTGTTGACATTGCCCATTCCCACCGCCTGCGCCATCGCCGGACATGCCGTCGCCGGCGGGTTTATCCTGGCGTTGACCTGCGACTTCCGCATCTGCGGCGACGGCCGCCAGAAGGTGGGGTTGAACGAGGTGCCCCTGGGCGTCCCCGTGCCCTATCTGGCCGACCTGATGTTCCGGCAGATCGCCGGGGACCGCACCGCCACGGCGATGGGGTATGCCGGGACGTTGATCGATGTCGCCCAGGCCCACCAGAAAGGAATCGTGGACAGCACCCATCCCACGGAGACGGTCGAAACGGCGGCTGTCCAGGCGATTCGGACGCTGGCGGATTTGCCCGCATCAGCGCTGGCCGCCACCAAGGCCCATCGCGTGGGAGCCATCGCGGAGCAATATGCACGGCAGCGCCGGGAAAAGAACGAAGCGTTCCTCGACTGCTGGTTCAACCCCGACACCCAGGCATTGCTCGAGGCCGCCGCACGAAAATTTTGACCCGTTACCCCTGGCGCAAACGATTTGTGACCGACGAAGCTCGCTGGCAAATCGTTTCGCCGCTGGTGGACACGATCACCAAGGCAGCGGCCGGGCCAGCTCACCGATACGGCCCGAATCCACCGCCTCGTGGAACGCCTCGGCCAGGCGCCGGCTTTGGGAAACCACCCGTCGCCAATAGGTGAGCCGCTCGTCATCCTGACCGAGAAAGTGTTTGAAATCGCCCCGGTCAGGAATTTTTCCCAGAGGCAGCCCGCTGACGAAGGCCGGAGATGGGGCCAGCAGCACCAAGTTGTCCTGGCTGGCCGATGCAGGCTTGCGCCAGACCAAGGCTTTATCCAGCCAGCCGGGCGTGATGCGCCGGGAAAAATGAGGATACAGCACCAGGGCGTCCTCATCTCCACCCAGGTAGTCGATATCGATATGATAATCCACAATGCCGCCGTCCCAGTAAACACCTGGCGCAGCACCCGGAATATCCCGCACACCGGCCATCAGCAATGGAATGGCCCCGGAAGCCATGGTGGCCGGGAAGAGGTTGGCGGGGCAAAACGGCACCGTGCGGCATGGCAGGTCATCGATATCGAAGAAAGGGGGTCGGTCCCGCTGGTCGTAAAAGAGGGTGCGCTCGAAGAAATACTGCAGCATCGGGCGCCGGACCAGGTTGGCGGCCACCGCCCCTCCGAGACCCAGGGTCAGCACCGCTTTGCGCTGGGCATTGACCAGGTGCCGACCCCGCACCGCCAGGACGCTCAGACGGTAGAACGGATGGGACAAGGCCGTTTCCGTGGAATGGTGCCCCATCAAGCTTTTCAGAATTCGCCGGCTCTGGGCCGACACCTCCCGGGGGGTCGGCGGGCGGCGATAGTACTGCTCCATGTAGGCCGCGGCAAATCGCTCCAGAGCCGCGGCGCCCAGAATGGTGGCCAAAAACCGCCACGCACCGATGGAGGCACCCACCAGGTAAAGGGGCGTCGTGCGTCGGGCAAAGAAATCCAGCAAATACAGGTCAAGACCGTGGAGCACCAACCCCTTGGGTCCCCCGGCCGCACCAGCCATCACCTTGACCCGCTCCGGCCGGAGTCCTTCGTCCCGAAGGATGGCCAGGGCCTTTTGACCTGCAAATATGTCGAGAACCGGCGAGGATGATCGAATCGGCATGGATTCCATTGCTCCTTTGGTCGAGGATGGTGTGTTGAACAAAGCCAATATCAAAACCGAAGCCATCCGGCCAGAGGGAAGGGTATGGATTAAAAACCTTGAC
>JAGTVD010000467.1 GCA_018224505.1 Desulfatitalea sp.
CCGCCGACGACGATGATCGCCGGGGCTTTCAAACCGGCTGCCCGCACGCGCTCGACAATGTCGGCCAATGTGCCGGTGACCGTCTTTTGCTGCGTTGTGGTGCCCCAGCGGACCAGTGCGACAGGGGTGTCTGCACTGCGTCCGTTTTCGAGCAGCCGTGCCACGATGTGGGGCAGGTTCTTGACCCCCATCAAAAAAACCAGGGTGCCGATACCCCGGGCCAGGGCGGCCCAATCGATATTGGATTGATCCTTGGTAGGATCTTCGTGTCCGGTGACAAATGCCACGGTGGCGGTGAAACGGCGATGGGTCAGGGGGATGCCGGCATAGGCCGGCGCGGCGATGGCCGAGGTCACCCCCGGCACAATCTCAAAGGCAATACCTGCGGCCACCAACTCTTCCGCCTCTTCGCCGCCGCGGCCGAAAATGAAAGGGTCGCCGCCTTTCAAGCGGGTGACCGTTTTGCCCGCCTGCGCCTTGGCCACGATCAAGGCATTGATCTCTTCCTGGGCCAAGGTGTGGTCGCCTCCCTGCTTGCCCACGTAGATGCGCTCACAATCCGGGCGTGCATGGTCTATCAGGGCCCTGGCCGCCAGAAAATCGTAAACCAATACATCGGCTGCGGCGATACACCGGGCGCCTTTGAGGGTGATCAACTCCGGGTCGCCCGGGCCGGCACCCACCAGATACACGATTCCTTTTTGCACCTTATCGGGCATGGGCTTGCAGCCTTTCTAAAATATCTCCGGCGCCGCGGTCCAGCAGCTGTTCGGCCAGCTGCCGGCCAAGGGGTTCGGCTGTTTCCGGCGGTCCCTGCAGGCTGGACTTGATAACCCGGCTACCATCCAATTCAGCCACTAAACCGGTGATGGTCAGCAGACCTTGATCCAGGGTCGCATAGGCGGCCAGAGGGACCTGGCACCCGCCTTCCAACCGTCGCAGAAACGCGCGTTCGGCCACGACTGCCATGTGGCTTGCCTGGTGGTCTAAAGCCGACAACAGGTCCATGACCGGTGCATCCGCATCACGCGCTTCGATGCACAGCGCACCCTGACCCACCGCGGGCAGCATGGTTCCGGTGTCGAGACGAGTGGTGATATGGTTCGCAAGGCCGAGACGCGTCAAGCCGGCGGAGGCCAGCACGATGGCGTCCAAATCGTCGGTTTCCAGTTTTTTTAGACGTGTGTCCACATTGCCGCGTAATGGCACGATGACCAGATCGGGTCGGTGATGCAGGATTTGGGCCCCGCGACGCAGGCTGCTGGTTCCCACCCGAGCGCCCTGGGGAAGGTCGTCCAATGATCCGTAATTATTGGAAACAAAAGCATCCAGCGGATTTTCCCGACGGGGAATGGCGGCGACGCATAATCCGACCGGCAACTCGGCCGGCATATCCTTCATGCTGTGTACGGCCAGATCGATACGGCCGTCCAGCAAGGCCTCTTCTATCTCTTTGACAAAAAGTCCCTTGCCGCCCACTTGCGCCAGGGGCACATCCAGGATCTTGTCGCCTTGGGTCTTGAGAATTTCCAACGCCACGACAGCATCGGGCTGCTGGTCGAGAACGGCTTTTCGCACCCAGTGGGCTTGCCACAGGGCGAGCTGGCTGCCACGGGTGCCGATCCGCAATATTTTGTTGTTCATCAGTGACCGCAACCAGCGCAGCTGGTGGCTGCGCAGCCACCACAGGAAGAACCGGCGGAAGCGGAAACGGTCTGACCGCCGGCGCCCTTGGACACAAAACCACAGCAGGACATCAGGCGGCACACCTGGTCGCTCTTGCAAGTAGGACACTCGGGGCACTCCCGGCCTAAAACGAGCTGCTCGAACTCGTGGCCGCATTTTTCACAGCGATATTCGTAGATCGGCATGGCGGCGGACTCCTTAAAATCAAAATGACCGCACGGGTCTCCCGCGCGGGGCTTTTCAAAGCTCCAAGATATAACGATTGTCGCATCGAATTGCAAGTGATCGTCAAGCGTAACGCTGCCGGGTATCGATTGCGGCGAGCTGCTCCTGGATATCGGCGATTTGGCGGGAGGCATCGCTGCCTAGCTCTGCGGCCGCTTGATATGCGGCCAGGGCCTGGTCCAACTGCGCGTGTTTGTGATACAGCGCGGCCAGCCGCATATGGAATAGACCGTTATCGGGGCTCAGCGCCACGCTCTGGCGGCAGAAAGTGACACAGATCTCCGGGTTTTCTCCCTTGGCATCATAAAGTGCTCCCAGTTGCGAGAAAGCGGCTGCATCGTTGGGATTGAGTTTCACCGCTTTTTTGCAGGCCATGATGGCTTCCTGGGTATGCCCCAACGCGGCCAGGCACTGGCCCAACAGGCTGTGGGCCGATGCGCAGTCGGGTCGCAGGTGGATGGCGTTTCCCAGGTGGTGCCGGGCTTCTTCATAGCCCTGCTGCTCTGTAAGAAGCTTGCCGACCTGGAAAGAAGGATCGAAGGTGGCGGGGTCCAGCTCCAGGGCCTGGCGGAATTTTTCCAATGCGGGTCCGCTTTCCCCGTCCAGCAGGTGGAGCACCCCCAGGTTGTATACAGCCAGGGGGTCCCGTTCATCGATCCGGTACGCCGCTTCGAAGGCAGCCCGTGCCGCGGCGCGATTTTCTTTTTGGGCCAGGCAGCCCCCCAGGCTGTTGTGGACATTGACATTGTCTGGGTCGAGGCGCAGCGCGGCGCGGTATTCGGCAATGGCTTCGTCCAGGTGCCCGTCCTGATAATAATGATCGCCGCTGATATTGAGACTCACCGCGTCAAACACCACGACACTCCCCGGGCCGAAAAAGGCGGCATGGTCCAGGGCTTTGCAGGCATTGCCCAGACATGCGCTGCGATCGTAATCGAGCAGCGGAAATTGGCTGACG
>JAGTVD010000468.1 GCA_018224505.1 Desulfatitalea sp.
TTTGTTCTCCTTGATCATCGCCAGAAGGCGACGGTGGCGCTCTTTTATCTCCAGTTTGGGGATTCGTTTCAAACGTGCTTTTTCACTCCTTATTCGCTCATTTCCGCCAACAGCCGGTCAAAATAGCCGATCGTCTGTTTGAGCCCTTCCTCCAAGGCGATGGCAGGTTGCCATTGCAGTGTCTCGCGGGCCAAAGTGATGTCGGGGTTGCGCTGCCGGGGATCGTCCATCGGCAGCGGTTTGTGAATCAACTGAGACTTGGCGCCGGTGAGGTCAATCACCTTGCGGGCCAACTCCAGAATGGTAAATTCCACGGGATTGCCCAGGTTGATGGGTCCGGTCACCGCGTCGGGGGTTTCCATCAGACGGATCAATCCCTGAACCAGATCATCCACATAGCAGAAGGAACGGGTTTGGCTGCCGTCGCCATAGATGGTGATCGCGTTTCCCTTAAGCGCCTGGACAATAAAGTTGGAAACCACCCGGCCGTCGTTGGGGTGCATGCGCGGGCCGTAAGTGTTGAATATGCGGGCCACCTTGATTCTGAGCCGATGCTGACGGTGGTAGTCGAAAAACAGGGTTTCCGCGCAGCGTTTGCCTTCGTCATAGCAGGAACGGGGGCCGATGGGGTTGACGCGGCCCCAATAGCTTTCCTGCTGGGGGTGCACTTCGGGGTCGCCGTATACCTCGCTGGTGGAGGCTTGCAGGATTTTGGCTTTGATCCGCTTGGCCAGCCCCAGCATGTTGATGGCGCCATGTACACTGGTTTTGGTGGTCTGCACCGGGTCGAGCTGGTAATGAATGGGAGAGGCCGGGCAGGCCATGTTGTAGATTTCATCGACTTCGAGGTAGAGGGGAAATGTGATGTCGTGGCGGATGAATTCGAAATTGGCATGGTCGAGCAGATGCCGGATGTTACGCTTGGTTCCCGTGAAGCAGTTGTCCACGCATAGCACCTCGTGGCCGGCAGCCACCAGGCGGTCGCACAGGTGGGATCCCAGAAATCCGCAACCACCGGTGATCATGATACGTTTGTGCAGGTGCATCCGGAATCCTCCCTTTTCGGCATCGTTCTATGCTGGGCGATTGTTTACCTGAAACCAGGCTCAAAGTCCATCCCTGCACCTGTATGACAACTGCTCCAATCGTCCTTCAGGGAAGCGGCTGTTTGAATCGGGTACGGCATGAGCGCAATGCAGTCAATGGGAATCTGGGGTGTTTGCAGCCGCTCCTTGCATCTGACTGGCTGCCACTGCCATGAGTACCGCCGTCTGAATCAGATAGAAGGTTGTATTGATATTTCGGATGAAAAGGGTTTCGGTGAGGCCAAAGTGCATGAAGCTGATGACCAGGATCATCCATGCATACCCTATATGCCTGGTCTGCGGTCCTGATCGTATGCAACGGATGGACGCTGCTATCGGCAGTGCAAACACACCGATCAATGCCAGTAACCCCAACACGCCGCTATCGGCCATGGCCAGGGCATAGGCGCTGTGAGGTTGGCTGTGGACAGCCGCGATGGCATAATCTTTTCCCTGTTGATGCATACGGTGCATGAGCGGTTCGTAGCTTCCAGGGCCGGCGCCGATGACCGGGCTGGCCTTGAATATTTCGAAGGAAACGGCCCACCCCTGAATTCGGCTGGCGCTGGAGGAGTAGGTCCGGTCGCCCTGCCGGTAGTCAGCCAACTCTTTTATGGCGGTATCGACTCGTTCAGCGACATTTGTGGCGGGTATCTGGTAAACAGCCAAAAGCGATAGGATGATAACGCCAGCACACACCAACCGATGTTTCAACCGAATCGCGGATGCCGAATAGAAAAACAAAATAACCGTCAGAGCCGGTATAGCGATCCAGGCGCCGCGGGTTTCCGACAAGATGCTGGCGGTCATCCCCAATAAAAAAGCGGATAGGGGAATCAAGCGGAGGAGCGGGTTTTTATTTTTGAATACATCCAGGGCCGGAATACTCATAAAGGCCAGCACCAGGGATAAGTGCCCGAAGGCAATGGCATGGTAGGAGCCGCTGACCCGTGCACCCGGTGCAAGCCAGAGATGGCTGATCAGGGCATATCCGCCCGCCACCCAGGCACCTACGAGAACCCCTGCCCAGAGGACCGCCTGGGGGATTTTTGCATAGCGAAAAAGAAACAGTAACGGAATGATGGCCAGAAACCGGCTGGCATGATCCAGGTGGCGAAGGCGCGGGTCCGATAGGGTGTCCAGCAGGCCATTGATGCCGAAGGAGAGCAGGTGTGCTACTGTGTAGGCGACAAAGGCCCAAAGTACCCATCGCTCATGGGGCGCCAGGGGCGGACGAAGGTGTGCTATCAAAAGTATGGGCAGGCCCACAGCCGTTAGCGCGGCCAAATACACACTGCCTGTGTGGGCGACTAAATTGGTGAGGGCTGGGAAGAGAATGAGGATTGCGATGAGAGTGCGTCGAAGCTGTACACGAGCCGGTGACCGATCATTAACTATCAAGGGGGATGTTTCTCCTATGCGCTCGGAGCAGGTTGTCCGGGTGGCGATTGATCAACTGAAAAA
>JAGTVD010000469.1 GCA_018224505.1 Desulfatitalea sp.
ATTGAAACTTGCTATGGTCCAAACCAGGATCGACGCCCAGCAGGAAATACATCGGCCTGTGCACGGCGAAAGCCTCGATAAAGGATTGCACCAGCGCATCCGCTTGGTCCAGAGACAGCTGGTCACCGGCCCATGCCTCTTCCCGGGATGTGGGCGATACCGGTTCCGGATCGGCTGCCCAAACGGCGGCGGCGACCATCAGCAGGCTTATCTGCAATAAAGCGTACGGAAGATATTTTCGCATCGCAGATCCATTGGTTCGTGTCGAAGAAAAGATCTTTAAGCGACTCTTTTTAAAGCCCCGCAGCCGCCATCAAGGGCTGCAGGTGGGCCAGGCTCTCCGCGCCTGCGGCATCGGGCCGGTCGGTGTAGGGGTAGAGTTCCAGGCTGATATCGCGGCGGTAACCCAACGCTGCCATGGCACGGAAGACCGAGGGGAAGTCGATGGCGCCCTGGCCGGCGATCAGGTGGTTGTGGCGGCGGTTGGCGGCGATATCCTCGATGTGCATGTGCCCGACCCATTGAAACAGCTCTTGCAGGGCCGCGGCTGGGTCCTCGCCGGCGCAGAAGAAGTGGCCGATGTCGAAGTTGATGCCCACCGCGGCGCATTGGAGCGCCTGGACAAACGGCTTGATCTCGCTGGTGCGTTCCATGAGCAGGTCGGGTTCCGGCTCGATGAGCAGTTGGACGCCCAGTTCCTCCGCTCGGGGGATCACCTGGTCCATGCCCTTGTGAAACAGGGCCAGGGACGCCTTGCGCGTGAGGCTTTTTTCCAGTGGGCCGCCAGGGGGCACGGAGATGTTGGCGCAACCCAGGTAGGCGGCGATCTCCAGGCAGGCCAGGGTGTGGTCGATGCGCATCTGCCGCCGTTCGGCTTGTGGTTCGATCCAGGAGGGCAGGTAGGTGTCGCCCACGGCAAACAGGGTAAAACTGTTCAGGTTGGTGGGCTTGAGGCCGCAGGCCGCCAGGCGAGCCTTGACATCGGCCAGTCGGTCCGGCGGGTAGTCCGGCGGATAGAGATGGGGCTGGTCGCACATGATCTCCACCCCTTTGAAGCCGAGGGCGGCAATCTTGTCCAGGGAATCCAGAAGGTCGAATTTTACATAAGCGTTGGTGCTGTACCCGAAAACCATGGTGCGTCCTTTCCTGGCAGCGATATCAATGGGCGTCGCGGATGGCGGCGGCCAGCCTTTCCAGGGCCGCCAGTTGCGCCTGGAAGGTCAGCGGCGGCGATTCGCCCACCGGTTTTTTGAAGAAGAAACCCAGATCCGGCACGGGGCCGCCGATGCCGGCCGCCTTCAGGGCCGCGGCCCAGCGGGCCAGGTCGATCACCATGGGGGCGGCCAGGATGCTGTCGCGGCCCTGCAGATTGAGGCGCAGGCTCATGGGCAGGCCGAAGATGCCGGTGAAATCGATCACATCCCACGCTTCCTTGGCGTCGCCCCGGGGCGGGTAGTAATCGATGTGCACCTTGTGGGTGGGGGTGTCATAGCGCTCGCCCACCGGATAGCCCAGTATTTCGTCCAGAAGCCGGGTTTTGTTGTTGAGCTTGCCGCAGGCCCGCTCCGGGTCCATCAGGTTCCGGCCGTCGCTGTTGCCTAAAATGTTCAGGCTGTACCAACCGTCCACATAGAGCGCGCGCGCCTTGAGGGCCGAGGCCAGCACCACCTTGAAATAGGTCTGGCCGGTTTTGCCGTCCCGTCCGGCCAGGGGAATGCCGCGTCGCCGGGCGTCCCGGCAGATGGGCGGCAGTTCGATGGTGTTGGGGGTGAAATTGACGATGGGCAGCCCCACTTCCAGCGCGGCCAGGGTGTAGGCCAGATCGGGCATTACCGGCGGGGGCAGCCGCAGCAGGTCTTCCACGCTCTCCATGGCGGTGCCGGGGGCGATGTCGCAGGCCGCCGGCAGCAGATTGACCCATACCGGTTGCGCCTGCGGGTCAAGGGCCATGAAATCTTGCATATCCCGGACAATGGCCGCTACCTGTTCAGCCAGGGGCGCATCGGCGGCGGGCGGGGTGCGCAGCGCAATGCCCGCCAGAAAGTCACCGTGGGGCGCCCAGGTGGCCGCCGGCACCACCCCGTGGCGGCGCACCGCGTCGGCCAGGGTGCCGTCGGCCGTGTCCCAGCCGGCGATGTGTAACCGGACCGGTCCGTCGTCCAGGGGCATGGCGGCCGTGGTGGTCAGGCTGGACAGCACATGGGGAGCGTCGTGCCGCAATTCGGCGGCCGCCACGGCCACCGTGGAGGCAATGGCGCCCTTGGCGCCGGCCACCATGAGCAGCAGTGCGGGAGCGCTTTTTTCGTGAGGCGTTGTCATTGGCAATGTCCCGAAAGGGGTCTGTTTGTGCGATTGGATGACCGCTTTGGTTGCGGGCAGGGGAAAAGTTCGAACCGCCGCAACGCTGGTCATCCGAACCAAACGCGCACAATAAAGAGTGGCCGGATTTTTGTCAAGGAAAGGAAAGCGGGGAAGGAAGGCGGGTGCACCTCCTGTCATGCAAAAAAAGGTGGTGGATCAACTGCCCAGCG
>JAGTVD010000470.1 GCA_018224505.1 Desulfatitalea sp.
GGTTGATCGGTTAGTCGGTTGATCGGTTAGTCGGTTGATCGGTTGATCGGTTAATTGATCGGTTGATCGGTTAGTCGGTTGATCGGTTGATCGGTTAATTGATCGGTTGATCGGTTAGTCGGTTGATCGGTTAGTCGGTTGATCGGTTAGTCGGTTGATCGGTTGATCGGTTGATCGTCAAGCACCACTATATCAATTGACAATGCTAAAAACCAGCCTAGTGTATTTAAGTATGAGCGCCGATGATGACGCAGGAGATCAAATTGATTTGCGGCATCGTCGGCAAAAGCCCGAAAGGACGGTGTGTTATGGCATGGCAGAAGGTGCCGGGGCTTGCGGGGTTGGTGTTCCTACCCGAGCACCGGACGGATTACAAAAAAAATCCATGTCCCGACTGCTATGCCTGCCAGGGGTGCGGTGATGATCGATGCGCGGTGTGCGTCGCCGCTTCGTCTGGAACCGATACAAGGGCCCACAACTGCATCCGCGCCTCTCTAAGGGAGGTTTGCCATGAAAAAGATCGATTGCCTCGTTGAACGTCCGGCTAATTTTGTCATTGCCTTTGCACTCTTTATGATGGCCTTGGCAATGAGCGTTATCGGTGTCACCTTGCTGCCGGTCATCGGATTGATGATGGCCGTTCCGATTTTCGCCCTTTCCGGCTTTTTTGCCTTTTCCCCTAAAAGCCAGGAGTGCACCCTATAGCAACCCAAGGGGAGAACAGGCACCTGCCTGCCTTCGATCCACCTACACGATACCCCGGCCCACAAAGGCCGGGGATCGCCTTTAACCATATAACTTCATGAGTAAAATACGACATCATTGCTTGCTTTGAAATTTAAACCCCAAACCTTAAACTTTCCCAAATACATTCAACAAGCACCCCATCGCACCCGGCATCTCCACATTCCAGCCACTCCAGGAATAACGAGCCGCTCTTTCTTGCTTGCAAATCCCGCCGATTTTTGGTGAATTGACTGCATTTCAATCGCACGGGCAGGTTGAAGCGGAACCCGTCAACAAAAACCATACAATCATTGCGATCATCAGAGGGACCTTATGGCCGAAGACCATTCCATCGACGACATCCCCGAAAACGATAACGACACGGATGGGGAGGAGAGTTTTGCCGAAATGTTCGAGTCCTACAGCGCCGGTATGAAAGAGAACCTTCGCATCGGCGACAAAATCAAGGGCCGGATCATCTCCATCACCGACAGCGCCGTTTTCGTGGATACCGGCACCAAAGCCGACGGCGTGGTGGAGCTCGAAGAGCTCAAGGATGATACAGGCGTGCTGCCCTATGCGGTGGGCGATACGCTGGAACTCTACGTGGTGGCGGCGGACGAGAGCGAAATCCGGCTTTCGCGCGCCCTTGCCGGTGTCGGCGGCCTGGACATGCTCAAGGATGCATACAGCGGCGGGATTCCGGTGGAAGGCAAGGTGACCCAGGTGATCAAGGGGGGATTGCAGGTGGAGGTGCTCAAGCGCCGCGCCTTCTGTCCCATCAGCCAGATCGATACCCACTATGTGGAAACGCCGGAAACCTACGTGGGTCAGAGCTTTCAGTTTGTGATCAAAAAATTGACCGAGAACGGCCGTAATATCGTGGTCTCCCGCCGGGATCTGCTCGAGGCCGAGCAGCAAAAGGCCATCCAGGCGTTCATGCAAACCTTCGAGGCCGATCAGGTCCACACCGGGCGGGTGACCCGCCTGATGCCCTATGGCGCCTTCGTGGAGCTGGTCCCGGGACTGGAGGGCATGGTGCATATTTCCGAGTTAAGCTGGTCGCGTCTGGAAAAACCGGAGGATGCGGTTCAGCCGGACCAGATGATCCGGGTCAAGGTGCTGCGCATGGAACCGGGGAAAAAAGGACCCAAAATTTCGTTGTCGCTCAAGCAGGTGGACGGCGATCCCTGGGATCGGCTGCCGGCCGAGATTCAACCCGGACGCCAGTTGAACGGCAAGGTGACCCGCTGCGCACCCTTCGGCGCTTTTGTGGAGCTGATGCCCGGCATCGAGGGGCTGGTGCATATCAGTGAGATGAGTTACACCCAGCGGGTCCACAAACCCGAGGATCTGGTGCAGCCCGGCCAGAGTGTGACGGTGGTGGTCAAAGAGGTGGATACCGACAAACGCCGCATCGGCCTGAGCCTGCGGGACGCCGAGGGGGATCCCTGGGCGGAGGTGAGCCAAAAGATGAAGCCGGGCCAACCGGTGGAGGGCACCGTGGAGAAGCAGGAGTCCTTCGGCATCTTCGTACGCCTGGCGCCGGGGGTTGTCGGTCTGCTGCCCAAATCGGCCCTGAGCCGCTCAGCCGAAGCCGGCAAACTGGAAAAACTCAAACCCGGCGATGCCATTGCCGTTACCATCGAAGCCATCCACGCCGACCAGCGCAAAATTTCCCTCAAGCCCCGGGACACGGGTGACGAGGACGCCTGGCGCGAATTTAAGCCCGACAGCGGCGCCGCCGCATCCAACATGGGCGCTTTGGGCGAGCAATTGGCCCGCGCCTTGAATAAAAGGAACAAAGAATGACCCAATCCGAAATCTACGACCTGATCATCGTCGGCGGTGGCCCCGGCGGTCTGTCGGCCGGCATTTACGCCATGCGCGCGGCCCTGAAAACCGCCATCATCGAGAAAGCCATTGCCGGCGGTCAGCTCAATCTCAGTGACGCCGTGGAGAACTATCCGGCCATCACCCACATCGGTGGCGCCGAGTTGGCCATGCAATTTGTCGAGCACGCCCGCAGCTATGGCCTGGAAGAGATCAATGAGGAGGTCGTGGCTGTGGAGCCGGGGATGGAGTATCACACCATCCGGCTGAGCGGTGGCCGCGTCATCGCCACCCACGCCGTTATTCTGGCCACCGGCGGCACCCCCCGCAAGCTCAATGTGCCCGGCGAAGACCAATACTATGGCCGGGGGGTCTCCTACTGTGCGGTGTGCGACGGATTTTTCTTCCGCAACAAGGATGTGATCGTCGTCGGTGGTGGCGACAGCGCTTGCGAAGAGGGCCTATACCTGGCCAAGCTGGCCCGCCAGGTCTTCCTGGTGCACCGGCGGGACGCCCTGCGCGCCAGCAGGATCCTGCAGCAACGGGTCGAAGCGGAGTGCAAGCTGGAGGTGCTGTGGAACACCGTGGTGAGCGAAATCATCGCCAACGACAGCGGCGTCCACCGTGTGGCGCTCCAGGATGTCCAAACCGGTGAAATGCGTGAAATGCCCATCGACGGAGTCTTCATCTTCGTGGGGTTCGACCCCAACAACCAACTGGTGCCCGCCGGCGTGCGCATGACCCCGGAAGGGTTTGTGGTTACCGACGCCCAGTGCACCACCCACATTCCCGGCATTTATGCCATCGGCGACTTGCGGGACAAAACCGCCCGTCAGATCGTGATTTCCGCCGCCGACGGCTGCACCGCTGCCCTAAATGCCGCGCACTATGTGGAGAGCCGCAAAGCCAGCAAGCGCGACGAGAGTTGCGAATTGCCGACGGGCATGGCGGACTTGTAGCCGGTTGTCCGCCTGATCCCAGCCGAATCCTGCCACACACCCCTTGCCCGGGCCCACCCCGGCCAAGGGGTCAGGTCAATCCTTTTCCTCATTTCACGCTCCCCTACCGGGCCCACCGCCTTTCTTGCTCGAACGAACACTTAAGAACGGTCGTCACTATGGTGACGAAGGATTCAATGCACTTGGGGAAAGCTCAAGTGTCCGATAATGCGATGTTGCGCTATGTGGGAGCGGCTTCCAGCCGCGATCGTGCAGATACGCAGCGCCGTAAGTATGCAACGCGGCTGGAAGTCGCTCCCACATAGCGCACATAGAGCAGGATTGAATCCTGTTGATAGAATACATACGGTTACCCGGCATGGCCGCATTGTAACGTTGCATTACTTATTGAATGGATATACATTAATAATGTCGTTTTTCGATGGATGACCCGTTCAAGGCAACACTCATAAGATATCGGGGAACGGCAAAATCGTTTGCCCATCATTCGGCACCGATGGGCCCTTGGCTGGAGCCATTGGGTGCAACGACTTCTCACTCTGAATGGAGGCGATCATGGCTGACAACGACCCCTCGGAACCCAAATCGGCCACTGACTGGACAGAATCGACATTCACTGATCTGCGCAGCCGCCAATCGGTGCGAGCCACATTCAAGTTGACAGATCAGTGCATCGAAGCCATCAGCATCGTCGCCGCGCAACTGGGCATCAAACAAAAATCGTTGTTCGATCATCTGTTCAGCGACGGCCAAACCCTGGCCACCATTGCGCGAAAGTTTCAAAACTCCCGGCTCGATGCGGCCAACCGAACCCAAAAGACCTATGTGATCAGCCGTGGTGCGCTGGTCAGCCTGGAAGATGCCGCACGGGCCTTCAATGCGCCCCGGGATGTGCTGATTGAGCTGTCGGTCCAGCGGCTGCTGCCGGTCATTGTGGACGAACGCCGGCGCCACACCATGCGCAAAGCTGTTTTCGGACGTATTCACAAGCACTTGCAGGCCGGGCGCAAACTGCTCCGGGAAACTGTGGCGGAATTGGGTGCGCAGGATGTACTGGCTGATCGCCTTAACACCGCAATGGCGGTTTATGAGAACGCTTTCAGGCACATGGGGGCTTTTCTCGAGAAAAGCGAAGGTATCGAAACCTTCGAACCCGACAACTATGCCAAGGTGGATATCCTCTTCGAGGAGGACGATTGAACCGGGGTCACCGTTCGATGTCGATTACCAGGGGCACCACGTGCAATTGGCGGTTGATCTCGCGGGTGGCGTCCAGGCGCCAGCCGGCGCAGCGGCCCTGGCCGTCGAGCAGCGCATCGATCCGGTCGACCACGCCTTGCACGTCGATCACCGGATGGCGGGCGAAAACCGTGGGCAACCCGTAGGTCAGGTTGCAGGCCAGGCATTTGTCCGGGCGCTGGTGCAGTTCCAGATCGAAATGCAATTGGGACGCGGTGAAAGATTTGAAGGCCAGGCGGATATCATAGGCGCCTTCTTCGGCATCGCCCAACAGGGCATCGAAAAACCGATCGGCGCGATCGCCGGGGAAGATCCGATCCAATTGCGCCTCGCTGAACAGGTTGTTGAAATCATGGGCATTCATTTCCATCCACACTCCATTGAAGGGCCGGTCATCCGCCGGCCGCCGTTATGATCGCGAATCCTTCTTATCAAATCCCGGGCAACCTGTCATCCGGGCATGTTTGCGGCTCACGGGAAAGTGGCGGCAGATCCAGGGCTTGACATCGTGGATGCGGCACAACCAGAGCTTTTCAGAGGCGCCGCGCTTCAAAAAAGGACACGGCACGGCGAATTGGTTGGTGCCCGGCACGACCCACATCCGGAAGGTCTCCCGGCCGTCAGCCGTCTTGGATATGGCCACCCATTCGAGGATGTCCGCCCGGCCCGTGGCCCGCAGGTGCGTCACATCCTCTTCGGTGATGCCGTCCCGGTAGTCGAGCGCGCGGCAGCAGCGGCCGCATTGCCGGCACTCAAAGGCGTCCATGCCGGTATCGATGGCAATGCCGGTCCGTCCGGTGGCCGGATCCCGCGCCGCTTGGCAGGGGGCCTGAAACACGCGCTGGCAAACCACCGCCAACTGATCCGGATCCAGATCGGCCTGAACCACGGCCGCACACATGAATGCCACCAGCGCATCCCCATCCAGCCAGCGCATCCGCTGTCGGCCGCCGCCGGCGATCCACAGCCCATTTTTGCCCGGCTCCCGCTGAAAAACGGCATTGTCGCCGTGGATGGTGCGCAGCACCTCGCAATAGAGCATGGGCTGAGGCCCATAGCCGCTGAAATCGAGGCAAATGGCTTTCAGGGTCTGCGTTACGCTCAAAAAAAGCCGTTCTTGGGCCACCGTGATCACCTCCCCTGCCGGTTGCGGCGCCACCCGGTTATATATATAGCACACTGCCGCGGCCTCTGAGCCTACCCGTTCGTCGTGGTA
>JAGTVD010000471.1 GCA_018224505.1 Desulfatitalea sp.
GGTTCCTTGCCTTTGATTTCGTGGGCCACCGGGACGACGGCCGCTTCGGCCACTTCCGGCACCATCAAGGCGGCGGATTCGATCTCCTTGGTGCCCAAACGGTGCCCGGACACATTGATCACGTCGTCGATGCGCCCCAAAATACGGATATAGCCGTCCGGCGCCTCCACCGCGGCATCGCCGGTCAGGTAGGGCCAGTCGCGCCAATCCTTGCTGTCCGGATCTTTGCAATAGCGCTCGTAATACTGTTTGACATAGCGATCGCGGTCGCCCCAGATGGTCTGAAAGGCACCGGGCCAGGGATTCTGGATGCAGATATTGCCCGCCTTGCCGGCCCCTTGGGGCAAAACGTGACCTTCATCATCATAGATGATCGTGTGGATCCCCGGCATACCGGGTCCGGCGCTGCCCGGTTTCATCGGCTTCATAGCCGGCAGGGTGCTGCACAGAAAGCCACCGGTTTCCGTCTGCCACCAGGTATCCACGATGACCGCCTCGCCTTTGCCGACCACCTCGTGGTACCAGCGCCAGACCGCCGGTTCGATCGGCTCGCCCACAGTGGTCATGTGCTTGAAATGGTATTGGTATTTCTCGGGCTCATCGGGCCCGATCTTGCGCAGGGCGCGGATGGCCGTGGGCGCCGTGTGGAAAATGTTGACATCCAGATCCTGGGCGATTCTCCAGGCCCGCCCGGCATCCGGGAAGGTGGGCACCCCTTCATAGACCACGGTGGAAGCGCAAATGGCCAGCGGCCCGTAAACGATATAGGAATGGCCGGTGATCCAGCCGATGTCCGCCATGCACCAATAGACATCCTCCGGATGGATGTCCTGGACCAACTTGGAAGTCGCGGCAACATAGGCCAGGTAGCCACCGGTGCTGTGCTGGCAGCCCTTCGGTTTGCCGGTGGTGCCGCTGGTGTACATCAAAAACAACGGCGCTTCCGCCGGCATGGGCACCGGGTCGATGCGCGCACCGTAATATTTCGGCAACACCTCGTTGACCGCGAAATCCCGATCCGGCACCATGGCGGTGGCCGCGGAATTTTTGCCGGGATAGCGTTGCCACACCAGCACCTTATCGACTTTTTGACCGTCCTTGGCCGCCAGGTCGCAGGCCACATCGGCATTCTTTTTGTGATCCAGGAGCGTACCCCCCCGCCAGTAGGCATCCATGGTGATCAGCACGCGGCTGCCGGAATCCACGATGCGGTCCGCGCACGCCCGGCCCGAGAAGCCGCCGAACACCTGGGAATGGATCACCCCCAAACGGGCACACGCCAGCATGGTGACGGGCAGTTCAGCCACCATGGGCATATGCAGCGTCACCCGGTCCCCGGCCTTCAGACCGCAGAAATCCCGCAAAACAGCGGCGAACTCATTCACCCGGACGTACAATTCCTGATAGGTGATATGCTCGTACTTCTCTCCCATCGGTTCGGGCACAAAGTGGATGGCGGTCTTGTTTTTATTCTTGGCCAGATGCCGATCCACACAGTTAAAAGAAGCGTTGATTTTTCCGCCCACGAACCATTTCCAGCAGGGAGCGTCACTGGTATCCAGGATGGTGTGCCAGTACTCATACCAATCCAGCAGATCGGCATATTCCTTGAAGCAGTTCGGAAATTTGTCTAAACTGAAACGTTCATAGATCTGCGGATCCGTCATGTTTGCCTGGGCGATGAACTGCGCGCTGGGCTCGAAATAGGCTTCCTCCTGCCAGTGTACGGCAATTTGAGCTTCGGACGTTTCGATAACCTCTTTTTCTGCCATTTTACACCTCTTCTTGGCTGGGTGGTTTAACCGGTCGTTATAATTCCCATTGTTGGCCAAGCGTGATCGATTTCAGCCTCCTTTCTCCCGCGATCAAATAGATACACCCCAGTCAGTGACAATGGGGTCCTGATTACATCCGCATGCAATAGCCGCCACAGAGCCTCCGATGGATCGGTACCCACGCAATGGACATCTGGTCGGGAGAGGCTTCGTCCCGTTGTTAAAGGGATCTGCCTCAACGGCGGCCGGCAAAGTAAAAGTCGGATCTAAAATTTAAATACAGGAACAGTAAAAATATGACGCGCAGGGCTTATCTGCTTACCAGACCGGGTGGCTCAGCACCTTCGTTCCATATCGGCCGGCGGATAAACTGTTTGATTTCTGGGATCCCTCAAGCGCAGGAGGTGTCTGGCACTCGCCAACAAAACCGAAGCGAATCAGTCGCACAATATCCAGGCGGGTATCAAAGGGGAGGGTCCCAAACATACCAATCATTCCGTTTGCACAGCAAAGAGAAAACATGGGGACCGCACTCGCTATTTATTGGGTTGCTTTTTTTAATTAATCGCGTTATTCATATTATAAATTCAATTTTTTTGACGGTTTGTCAAGCATAAATTTTATCTTTCCTGCAAATCCTGACTCTGTCGCCGAGGAACCCGCCATGCAGGCGTATTGGAGGACGATAGCCGGTTTTCCATTTTCCGTTCGACTGGCCAACCTTTTGCTATGGACCAGTTGGGCATCCCATTGCCTTTTCGTCTATATCCTGTTCGACGATCAGGCGAGCCCGTTTCCCATAAAGATCCTGGTGCAAC
>JAGTVD010000472.1 GCA_018224505.1 Desulfatitalea sp.
CGGAAGGTTTTCATGGGCGGTCTTTGAACCAGGTGTCGTTTCTTTCGATAGCGGTGCCATAAGGGCTCCCCGGAATTGGTAGTGATCTTTTTTGATAAAACCAGACCAGTCCTACGGCGATTCCTTGTTGTTTGTCAAGGGAAGGCTTTCCCTTCGATTCTTCGCTTGCGGTCCCTTAAGCCTTTGCATGTCTTTGCATGCCCGTTGGAAGCATCCGTAAAAGGTAAAGTAGTTGAAAGCGTTATTCGCCGAATCGTTCAGCAAAAACTTGTTGGTTGCGGATCTACAAGGTTTGATGCGCTGTGGGGGATTGGAAGGATTTACAGGTGGATACTTTTCTTTAAAGAAGTTGTTGACAATTCCTACGGTATATATTACGGCTGACTTATACGACGATTTTCATAAGGAAATTAAAACATTAAGGAGGTAGTAATATGAAGAAACTTCAGACTCAGATCAAAACCATCGCAAAGAACCTGGCGAGCCTGGCGGACAAACTCGAAAAATTAACCGGCCAGTTGGAAAGTGCCCCCGCAAAAGCCAAACCGAAGGCCGCTGCCAAGCCCGCTGCCAAGAAAGCCGCGCCGAAAGCGGCTGCGAAAAAAGCGGCTGCCAAACCTAAGAAGCAAGCACCCGCCAAGAAAAAGGCCGTCGAGGGCGATGCCGGCAAGGAAACGGTGTTGGACAACGTTTTGGACGTAATCGCCAAAAGCCGCAACGGTGCGACCATTGCCAACCTCAGGAGCAAAACGGGCCTGGAATCGCGTCAGTTGAGCAATGCACTCTACAAGCTGGGCAAGAAGGGACAGATTAAAACCATCAGCCGCGGTGTTTACGTTAAGGCATAAACAGCACGACAATCTGTTTCAAAGCACATACGATACACCCGCAGCAGCGCCCCCCGCCGAAAGGCGGTGGGCGCTGTTTCTGTTTTGACGCTCTTTTCCCCTGGCGGGCCGTCAGACCGGAGCGTGACCCCCAATGTTGCAACATTGGGGGTCACGCTTGTTTCGCTTGCCAGCGCTCCGGTCGTACTTATTGTATGAAATGTAATTTGCGTGCACCCTTGTGTCAAAGGGAGGTTTATCATGGATTTTTGTCGATATCGTTTGCTGTGGTTGGGATGCGTCCCGTTGGTCTTCTTGTTCTTGCTCACCGGGTGCGCCCATTGGGTCGCAGATCAGCACACGCCTGCGCAGGTGTTGATGGAGAGGACGCAATGGCCCCACGAAACCAGTGACCTGGCAACTGATCCCGACACCTTCTTTGGCCGCTTGCCCAACGGAATGCGTTACTTGTTAAAAGAGAACCAGACCCCCCGGGACCGTGTCAGCATGCACCTTTATGTGCAGGTCGGATCCTTGGCAGAGCACGATGGCGAAGAGGGCATGGCCCATTTTCTGGAACACATGCTGTTCAACGGCTCGACTCACTTTTCACCCGGGGAATTGGTCAAATACTTTCAGCGCATCGGCATGCAATTCGGACCCGATGCCAACGCCCGAACCGGATTTGCCCAGACCGTCTACGACATTCTGCTGCCCGCTGGAGACGCCGACAGTATCGCCGAAGGGCTGCTGGTGCTGAGTGATTTCGCCCAAGGCGCCCTTCTGTTGCCAGACCAGGTGACCAAGGAGATCGCGGTCGTCCTGGCCGAGAAGCGTGACCGGGATTCAGCGCGCTACCGTGCGCTCGAAGCCGCCCTGGCATTCGAAATGCCGGGTAGTCTGCCGGCGCGACGCTTGCCCATCGGCACGGTGGAGGCCATTCAATCGTTCGATGAAGAAAAAGTTCGCCGCTTTTACGATGCCTGGTATCGTCCGGAGCGAATGTTCCTGGTCATGACCGGCGACTTCGATATCGCGACTGCC
Source organism: Desulfatitalea sp. (assembly GCA_018224505.1). Classification (GTDB taxonomy): domain Bacteria; phylum Desulfobacterota; class Desulfobacteria; order Desulfobacterales; family Desulfosarcinaceae; genus Desulfatitalea. The sequence continues at coordinate 1,872 of JAGTVD010000472.1, forward strand.
CGACAATTGATCGCAGAGCGTTTTGCAGCCATGGCGCCGCGGGCACAAGCGCAGCCACTTCCCGATTTCGGCCGGTTTCGCCATCAGGGCCTGCAGCCTTTCTACCATTTCGATAAAGAGATCGGTGCCACAACGGTGAGCATCGGGACGGTCGTTCAGCAACTTATTGCCCCGGACAGCATTGCCCGCCAGCGGGCCTCCCTTCTCGAATCCATCGCCAACGGCATTGTGCAGCGGCGCCTGGACGCTTTGCTGCGAAAACCCGACAGCGCCATGACCAGCGCCCGGTCGAGTGCCGGCGATTATTTGCAGCAGATCCGTTACACCGAAATATCGGCGGACAGCCCCCCCGATAAATGGCAACAGTCGCTGGCGGCCATCGAGCAGACATTGCGTCAAGCGTTGGATCACGGCTTCACGGAAGGAGAGCTGCAGCGCATGCGGCGGGCATACAGGGCCGAACTGCAGCGTGCGGTGGACGAAGAGAACACCCAGGACAGCAAGGCACTGGCCCAAACGCTCATGGACAGTTTGGGTCGATGGCAAGTATTTCAATCCGCACAACAGCAGATGGCGCTCATCGCGCCCATGCTGGACACCATCACCATCGAAGAGGTCCATCGTCACTTCGTCGACAGTTGGTCGGCCCCTCATCGACTGGTGAGCGTCAGCGGCAATGCCGACATTGCCGATACACCGCAATCACCCGACGCACAGATCCTTGACGTATTCCATACCAGTGCCGTAACAGCGGTTGAACCGCCCCCGGCCAAAGATGAGATGGCCTTTCCATACCTCGATACGCCGGAAACAACCGGGCCAATCGCCCAGCGCCGAACCATCGAAGACCTTGGTATCGAGCAGATTGATTTTTCCAACGGCGTGCGTTTGATCCTGAAACAAACCTCTTTCAGGGAGAATGAAGTGCTGGCGGCCCTCTCTTTCGGCCGTGGCAAATCCTCCGAGCCGGTTGAGAAGCCGGGGCTGGCGCAGTTGACCGAAGCAGTTGTCAACGCGTCCGGTTTCGGCGCTTTGGACCTCATTGATTTAGAAGATGCGCTGGCAGGCCGGCTGGCCGAAATTTCTCTGGATGTGCGCGAAGATATGTTTGTCGTGCGCGGCGAAGCGGTGCGTGCGGAACTCCCATTGCTGTTCCAACTGTACTACACCCTGTTGAACGATCCCGGCTATCAGCCCGACGCGCTGCAGGTGGCGCTGCGAAGATTCCAACAACATGACCGTTCGTTGCGCCACAGCGCCGAAGGGTTGCTGCGACTGCAGGGGCAGACGTTCCTTGCCGGCGGCGACAGTCGCTTCGGATGGGCGCCCTGGGAAAAGATCCAAACCATCTCATTGGACGATATCGTGCAGTGGATTGGAGCGCCATTGGAGAATGCACCCTTGGAACTGGTGATGGTGGGAGATTTTGCAGTCGATGAGGTGATTGCTCTGGCCGCCCGCTATCTGGGCAGCTTGCCGCAGCGCAATACCCCGCAATCAAAACCGGAACGCCCCCATCCACGGTTTCCCATCGGCCAATCGTTGCGCCTGACGCCTGATACCGCCATCGAAAGAGCGCTGATCCTGGTCGCCTATCCCACCGATGATTTTTGGGACATCCAGCGCACGCGACGATTGAACGTGCTCTCCGATATCCTCTCCGAACGACTGCGGGTCGGCATTCGGGAGAATCTCGGCGCGGCTTACTCTCCATTTGCTTACCATCGCGCACACCGTGCTTATCCCGGGTACGGACTGCTCGGCGCTTATCTGCTGGTGGACCCCAAACAGGTGGACCCCGTCGCCAGGGCCGTCGACCAGATCATCGATGCCCTGCTTGACGAAGGCGTCAACCCGGACGAGCTTCGCCGCGCACTGGATCCCACCCTGACCCAGATCAAGGACCTGCGCCAACTCAACACTTACTGGCTCAACAGCGTCCTCATCGGCTCCCGCCGGCACCCGGAGCAGTTGGATTGGGCCCGGCAAATGGAAGCGGACTTTGCCGCCATCACCATCGCGGAGATGAACGATTTGGCAGCGCAATACCTGGAGAAAGACAAGGCGGCGCGCATTGTGATTATGCCGGAACAGTAATTCGGCCAGGGATGTCAAGGGTAACCGCATTTGGATTTCAGAATGCGATCCACCCCCCCACAATCATTGGCACGTTTCTGTCCGGGTCCGCATTCAAATCCCCCTTGAACCCCTCAAGGCCTCCCTCGAAGCCCCAGTTGCCACACCCATCGTGATCTGATATGAACCTCCAACATTGCGTGTCACGGCGTACCCATTTCCCCTGCGAGGATCCGAAACGATGCAAGACCGAAAGGATGAATCAACCGGCCCAAACAACTGGCTGGCCGATTATATTGATGCCTGGTGGCGCTTTCTGGCTTCCGTTAAACTGAGCGTGGTGCTGCTGCTGTGCCTGGCGGCCCTCTCCATCATCGGCACCGTGGTGCCCCAGAATCTGACCGGTCAGGAATATGTGCGCATATACGGCTTGTTCTGGACCCAGATGATCGTGGTGCTCGATCTGGACAACATGTACCAGAGCTGGTGGTTCAGGGCGTTGCTCCTGCTGTTGGTGGTCAATATCGTCATCTGTTCCGTGGACCGCCTGCAAACCAGCTGGAAAACCATTTTTGTCCGTCACCCAAAATTCGATCTGGCCGCTTTTCGCAAACGACAGCGCCGAACCGAATTCGACGTCGATGGTTCTGCCGCCGCGCTGCAGCAGCCCTTCGAACGCCTGGTCGGCAAAAGCTTTCGCTACCGCAAAGTGGAACCCACTGACGGTGGGTATGCCATCACCGCCGAAAAGGGGCGCTGGACCCGTCTGGGCGTTTATGCGGTCCATTTGAGCGTTATCCTCATGCTGCTCGGCGGGTTGATCGGATCCCGTTTCGGGTTCGAAGGGTTTGTGGCCATCCCGGAGGGGGATACGGCCGACACCATTCAGTTGCACGGCAGCGGTCAGCGATTGAAACTGCCCTTTGCCATCCGGTGTGACGCCTTTGCCGTCGAGTTTTACGAAGGAACCCGGCGCCCCAAAGTGTACCGTTCCCAACTGACGATTATCGAAGATGGCCGCGAAGTGCTCCAGCAGGAGATCGAAGTCAACCATCCTTTATACCACCAGCGCATTGGCATATTTCAATCCAGCTATGGTCGGGCCGACGACCGCGCCCGGCCCGCCGTCGCTCCGGCAGCGCCGTCCACGGAAGTGGCCCTGACGTTCCGCAGTGAAGCCTCGGGCATGGTCTATACAAGAACCGCCGCCATCGGCCAGCCCATTGACATCCCCGAGAACCTGGGCCGTCTGGTGCTGGAGCGCTACGAGGCGGAAGCCGATTTCCGGGGCATGGACCTGGGCCCGGCCTATATCGCCACCCTCACGCCGGTCGAGGGTGCCCCCCAGGCGGTGATTCTGCCCATGGATTACCCGAAATTCGATGCCATGCGTCGCGGTGAAGTCGTGATCACGGTGGAGGGCAGGGGTGCCGAGCCCCAACAGGAACGCTACTACACCGGGCTCCAAATCACCTATGACCCGGGGGTGGTTGTGGTATATGCCGGGTTCGTGATGATGATTGTGGGATGCTGGGTCGCGTTCTTCATGTCGCATCAGCGCGTGGTGGTGGAAGTGACCCAGCGGGGTAAACAATGCCGGGTGATGGTGGTCGGCAGCGCCAATAAAAACAAATCAGGCATGCAGGATACCACTGCACGCATGGCCGACCGGTTGGCCGACCTGGCCAATGGCCGGGAGGCCTGAAGACAATCATAGACGCTAAAGAGGACTAACCATGCCATACAACTCCCTGGTACTTTCCATCACCACCTTTATATACGGGCTGGCGGGGGTGCTCTACATTTTCGCCTGGATTTTCAGAAAACCGGTGGCGGGCCGCCTGGCCACATGGGTGACCATCATCGCCTTCGTGGCCAACACCTTCGGCATTTTGCTGCGCTGGGTGGAATCCTATCAGTTGCACAGCGGGTATGGTTATGCGCCGCTGTCCAATCTGTACGAATCACTGGTTTTTTTCGGGTGGACCATCGGGGCGATTTACTTATGGGTGGAGTACCGCTATCAAAACAAGACCATTGGCGCCTTTGCCGTGCCCCTGGCCTTCCTGGCCATGGCCTACGCATCGCTTTCACCCGACAAATCGATCCAGCCGCTGATACCGGCCCTGCAAAGCAACTGGCTGATTGCCCACGTCATTACCTGTTTCCTGGGGTACGCCGCTTTTGCAGTGGCATTTGCCGTGAGCATCATGTACCTGATCAAGTCCGGTGATGAGAAGAGAACCGGGACCCACGCGGGACTGCGTATGCCCGCCGCCACTGTTCTGGACGATATCACCCACAAGATGGTCATGTTCGGGTTTCTGTTTTTGACCGTGGGCATCATTACCGGCGCGGTTTGGGCCAAACAGGCCTGGACACGCTACTGGAGTTGGGACCCCAAGGAGACCTGGTCGCTCATCACCTGGTTCATATACGCCGCCTTGCTCCATTTCCGGATGATGCGCGGCTGGCGCGGCAAACGGATCGCCGTGATCTCCATTATCGGCTTCATCGCCGTGCTGTTCACCTATTTCGGTGTCAACTTCCTGCTGTCCGGATTGCACAGTTATGCATGATTAGACTTGACAAATGGAGGCGGTCTGGATAGTAAAATGCCTTTCGTGGCGCTGTGGGGACATACGCCGCAAAGCATTGGATGATCTCATCAATTACAGCATCAATCGGGCGATTGCCCGTTTGTCATATGGCAGGCAAGCAACCGTAACGGACCTGCGGAAATCGCCTGCCTATGAGTGCAATGGATAGCGTGACCCGGATTCCAAACAATACGACGGAGTGTCCATGAGCAGCAATGATGATCCCAAAACCAACGGTGCCGACAGCGATGCCCACGTCTCCCCGTCCAGCGCGACGCACACCATTCCTTACATCATTCTCTTTTTCATCCTGGGAATGGCCGCGAGCATGGTCTTGGGTTGGCTGATCTTTCCCCAACTGCTCTACAGCCAGAAAAACCAGCCGGTCGATTTCAACCACCGTCTGCACTTGGAATTGGTGGACCAGAGCTGTCAGAGCTGTCACTTTTTCCGCGAAGACGGCACTTTCTCCGGTGCCCCCAAGCTGGCCCAGTGCATCGACTGCCACGACCAACAGCTGGGGCTCAGCGAGAACGAAAAGGTCTTTTTCGAACAGTATGTGGCCAAAGGGCGTGAAGTGCCCTGGCTCGTTTACGCCCGGCAGCCGGACTGTGTCTTCTTTTCCCATGCGGCCCATGTGGAAGGCGCCCGGATGGACTGCGTGACCTGCCACGGGTACACCGGCACATCCGAAAGCCTGAGACCCTACGAAGAAAACCGCATCAGCGGGTACAGCAGGGATATCTGGGGGCGCAAGATTTCCGGCTTGAAGAGCAACAGCTGGGACCGCATGAAAATGAGCGACTGCGCCAAATGCCACACGCAATTCGCCGATATTCATGATTCGAGTGTGCAAACCCGTCGCGACGCCTGCTTTGTGTGCCATAAGTAAAGCCGGGCACGGTAGGGCAGGGGGCGCTGTGAAGAATACCGACGTAACTTTTTCCACCAGCGATGAGCGACACAGGCCGAGGTAAATCTATGAAACTGTCCAGAAGATGCTTTTTGTCCTTTGTCATCGGCGGCGCCGCAGGCACCGCGCTTTCCCCTTTGCCCTGGAAGCTGACCGATGATATCGCCATTTGGTCGCAGAACTGGCCGTGGACCCCGGTGCCCCCCGATGGCGAGTACACCTATGCCGCCACCACATGTACGCTGTGTCCCGGCAATTGTCCCGTACTGGTGCGCAAAGTGGACAATCGGGCGGTCAAGATCGAGGGGCGGTCCAACAACGCCCCCGGGGGCGGCATCTGCCCGTTGGGTCTCTCCGGCCTGCAGTTGCTTTATGGACCGACACGGATCCAGGCCCCCCTGCAACGCGTGGGGGAGCGCGGCTCCGGTCACTGGCGCACCCTGACATGGCCCCAGGCCATCGATGAAGTCGCCTCCCGGCTGGCCGCCATCCGCGCCCAGGGCACTCCCCAGGCGGTGGCTGCTCTGGCCCCCTCCGAAGACGGCACGGTGGCCCAGCTGCTCAAACGTTTGATGACCGCTTACGGTTCGCCCAACTTCATGCGCATGCCATCGGCCGACGATGCCTACCAGGCTGCCCTGCAGCTCACCGGCGGCGGCGACGTCTACGCCGCGGCGGATCTGGACAACAGTGATTTTATCCTCAGTTTCGGTTGCGCCTTGATGGATGGCTACGGATCACCGGTGCAAACCATCCGGGCCGTGACCCAGATGAAGGCGCGCAAAGGCACGCTGGTGCAGATTGAGCCGCGGCTCTCCAATACCGCCGCCAAGGCCGATACCTGGCTGCCCGCCCAGCCCGGCAGTGAAGCTGATCTGGCCCTTGCCATGGCCCATGTTATCATCGATAAAGGCCGTTTTGACGCGGCCTTCGCCGTCGCCCATATCGAAGGCTTCGATGCCTTTGCCCGGATGGTGCGCGAAAAATATGCGCCCGGGACCGTTGCCGGGACCACCGGCATCGATGCCGAGCGCATCACCCGCACCGCCCTGGCCTTCGCCAACGCCGAGCGGCCCATTGCGCTGCACGGGCGCGGGAAAGGGCAAATGCCCGGAAGCCTCAAGGAGGCCCTCGCCGTTCACGCTCTCAATGCCCTGGTGGGCAATATCAATCGTCCGGGTGGTGTGCAGGTGGTGCCCGCCGCCAATCGCTATATCGACTGGCCCGCAGTGGTCTCCGACCGTGTGGGAGAGGCCGGCGTCAATACCCAACGGTTGGACGAAGCCGGCAGCGAACGCTTTCCGCATGCGCGTCATCTCGTCCATCGTTTTATCGACAAGGTTCACGAAACTCC
>JAGTVD010000473.1 GCA_018224505.1 Desulfatitalea sp.
TCGATAACCCGCACCGTGGTGTCGGTTTCGGTCTTGACCACGTGACGAGCCACTTTACGGCAAATGCCGGCGATCTCGCGTTCCAGGTTGCGGACACCCGCTTCCCGGGTGTAGCGGTTGATCACGGTAAAAACGGCATTCTCGGAAATGGCGATCTGTTCGGGTTTCAGCCCGTTGAGCGCGACCTGTTTAGGAATCAGAAACGCTTGGGCAATATTGAACTTTTCGTGTTCCGTATAGCCGGGCAGCCGGATAATCTCCATGCGATCCTGCAGGGGCAGAGGAATATCCGGCAAGGTGTTGGCGGTGGTGATGAACAGAATCTCCGACAGATCGTAATCCAGATCGAGGTAATGGTCGTTGAAGGCAAAGTTTTGCTCGGGATCAAGCACCTCCAGCAACGCCGCGCTGGGATCACCGCGGAAATCCATGCTCATTTTGTCCACTTCATCCAAACAGAAAACGGGATTGTTGGTACCGGCCTTTTTCAGGGACTGAATGATCTTGCCGGGCATGGCCCCAATGTAGGTGCGGCGATGGCCGCGGATTTCGGCCTCGTCGCGCACGCCGCCCAGGGACAACCGCACGAATTTGCGCCCGGTGGCACGCGCCACCGACCGGGCCAGGGATGTCTTGCCCACGCCGGGAGGCCCCACCAGACAAATAATGGGTCCCCGGATCTTTTTGACCAGAGCCTGAACGGCCAAGTACTCCAGGATGCGCTCCTTGGGTTTGTCCAAACCATAGTGGTCTTCATTCAAAATCCGTTCGGCCTCGGTAATATCGATGCGCACCCGACTGCGGTCGAACCAGGGCAAGCTGATAATCCACTCGATATAGTTGCGCACCACGGTGGCTTCAGCCGACATGGGCGTCATCATTTTAAGCTTTTTGAACTCCTGGCGCGTCTTGGCCGCCGCTTCCTTGGGCATCCGTTTGCGCTTGATCCGCTTTTCCAGCTCCTGGAGCTCATCGGCGACTTCCTCCTCGCCCCCCATCTCCTTGCGGATGGCCCGCATCTGCTCATTGAGATAGTAGTTCTTCTGAGTCTTCTCCATCTGCTCCTTGACACGAACCTTGATGCGCTGATCCATCCGGAAAACTTCCATTTCCAGGGTGATCAACTCCACCAGCAGGCCGAGGCGCCGCTCAAGGGGCACCGCTTCCAGAAGGCGTTGCTTGTCTTCGATTTTAAAGGAGAAATGGGAAGCGACCACATCGGCCAGACGCCCGTGATCGGTAAGACCGGCCACCTTGGCCACAAGGTCCTTGGCGATATTCTTGTTGAGCTTGGCGTAGGCCTCGAATCCCTCTTTCACCGAACGCGCCAGTGCCTCGGCCTCGGGTTCCGACTCCGTCACCTCGTCAATGGGATCCAGCTCCGCCTGGAACAGCTCTTCGGATCGGATGAACCGGCGCACCCGGGCACGCACCTGACCTTCCACCAGCGCCTTGACCGTGCCGTCGGGCAATCGGAGCAACTGCAGCACCGTTCCGATCACACCCACCTGACTGATATCCTTTTCACTCGGGTCGTCCACATTGGCGCTGCGCTGGGTGGCCAGAAAGATGTGTTTGTCAGGCGTGTCCATGGCTTTGGCCAGGGCCGCCACCGACTTGGGGCGCCCAACGAACAGCGGCGCCACCATCTGGGGGAATATCACAATATCGCGTAACGGCAGCAGGGGCAGTATATGCCCCGGCTTCTCGCTGTCGTCGCCCTTGAAAAAACGTGTAATGCTGACCATTTAAAGCCTATGCCTGTTTTTTGGTTTGCTCGTACAATAAAATGGGATCTTCTTTGTGGAGCACCACATCCTCACCAATGACGCACTCTTTGACATTCTCGATGGACGGCAGTTCATACATGATCTCGAGCATGCAATTCTCCAGAATGGCCCGCAGCCCGCGGGCTCCCGATTTGCGTTTGATGGCCTGGTCCGCCACCGCCGACAAGGCGCTGTCGGTCAACCGTAGATTGACCCCCTCGACCTCGAACAGCTTCTGGTATTGCTTGACCAGCGCATTCTTGGGTTCGGTCAGAATCCGCACCAGGGTCTCGGCACTCAACTCGTCCAGGGTAGCCACCACCGGCAAACGCCCCAGGAATTCCGGTATCAGACCGTATTTGATCAAATCTTCGGGCCGCACCTCTTTGAGAACCTCACCCAGTGTGGCCTCTTTTTCCTTGAGAATCTTCGCGCCGAAGCCCATGGTCTTGGACCCCAGGCGCCGCTTGATGATCTGGTCCAGCCCGTTGAACGTCCCACCGCAGATGAACAGTATATTAGCGGTGTCCACCTTCACGAAATCCTGCTGGGGATGCTTGCGCCCCCCCTTGGGCGGCACGCTGGCCGTGGTGCCCTCGATGATCTTAAGCAAGGCCTGCTGCACGCCTTCACCGGACACGTCCCGGGTGATGGAGGGGTTGTCCGATTTGCTGGCGATTTTATCGATTTCATCAATATAAACGATACCGCGCTTGGCCTTTTCCACATCGTAATCGGCGTTCTGCAGCAACGACAATATGATGTTTTCCACATCCTCGCCCACATAACCGGCCTCGGTCAAACTGGTGGCGTCAGCGATGGTGAATGGCACGTTCAGAAAGCGCGCCAGCGTCTGGGCCAGCAAAGTCTTGCCGCTGCCTGTAGGGCCGATAAGCAGAATATTGCTCTTCTGAATCTCCACATCACTGGTGCTGATGGATGAATCGAGCCGTTTGTAATGGTTGTATACCGCCACGGACAGAATGCGCTTGGCCGTCTCCTGCTCGATCACATACTCATCCAGCTTGCCTTTGATCTCTTTGGGAATCAGCAGGTGGGCCAGTTCGCTTTCATCCTTCTCCGCCTCCTCCTCGATGATCTCACTGCACAACTGAATGCACTCATCACAGATGTAGACGGCCGGTCCGGCGATCAATTTCTTCACCTCTTTCTGATTTTTTCCGCAGAAAGAACAGAAGAGGTTGTCGTTGGTGTCGTCTTTTTTGGCCATGATGGTTATTTCTCCATCTTATCGATTTGGTCGAGGTCGTTGCGATTGCGGATCACATGGTCCACAATCCCGTAATCCTTGGCTTCCTGCCCCGACATGAAATAGTCCCGATCAGTATCTTTCTGGATCTGGGCCAGATCCTTGCCCGTGTGCGCCTTGAGGATCGCATTCAGAATCTCCTTGACCCGCAGGATCTCCTTGGCCTGGATCTCGATGTCCGAGGCCTGGCCCTGAAAGCCGCCCATGGGCTGGTGGATCATGATGCGCGAACTGGGCAATGAATAGCGTTTATGTGCACTTCCGGAGGCCAGCAGCAACGCCCCCATGCTGGCGGCCTGGCCAATGCAGACGGTCGTGATGTCCGGTTTGATGTATTGCATGGTGTCGTACACCGCCAACCCGGCTGTCACCGACCCCCCGGGGGAATTGATATAAAAGTTGATGTCCTTGTCCGGATCCTCGGACTCCAGAAACAGCAACTGGGCGATCAGCAAATTGGCCACCTCGTCGTTGATGGCGGTGCCCAGGAAGATAATACGGTCCTTGAGCAAACGGGAATAAATGTCATAAGCTCGCTCACCGCGGCTGGTTTGGTCAATGACCATTGGAATGACTGGCACGCTGATGCTCCTTTTAAAGATTGCGTTAAGTTTTACGTGTTAAGTTTTAAGTTGTTGGTATGTCTTTTGTTTTATGGTTCCGTACCAAATGGGTCGTTTTCACCTTGGCGCCCAATGGCCCGTTCAGTTCATTATATCGCCGATCTTTTCGAGATCAAGAGGGCGGCCATGCCAAAAGGAGCGGCGGCATCCTAAGTGGCCGGTTTTTCCGCCGGCTCGACTTCGGTGATGGTGCTGTTTTCAATGATAATCTTGAGCACCTTCTTTTCAAGCAGGGTATGCTTAAAAAAATCGAGGCTTTCCTGATCCTTTTCGTAATAGGCCCGAACCTGTTCCACCGGCTGCTGGAAATTGGCCGCCATCTCCTGCATGCCCTGGGCCAGCTCATCCTCGGTCAAGTCCAGGTTCTCCTGCTCAATGAGCTTGGAGAGGATAAAGTGCCGGCGCACCTGCTTTTCGGCCACGGGGCGGTATTTTTCCGCCATGGCCTCCCGGGAGAGCCCTACATCCTCCAAGGACCGATTGCTCTGGGAAAAAGAGCGCTCGGCATCGTTGATGATATGATCCAACTCGGCCGCCACCATTGAATCGGGCACCTCGAAGGGGGCCTGCTCCAGCAGCTGGGTAAAAACCTGCTCGTTGAATTCCTGCTCGATGCGCTTGTCGTAACCGCTTTGCAGATTTTCACGAATCTTGGCCTTCAGCGCTTCCAAAGACTCGAACTGATCACTGATGCCCCGTGCCAGTTCGTCATCCAACGGCGGTAAAATCTCCTCGCGAATCTCGTTGAGCCGCACCTTGAATTGCAGTTTCTGACCGGCCAGTTCCTTGCTGAAATAGTCATCGGGGAAGACGACGTCGATCTCCTTGTCGTCACCCACCTTCATACCCAGAAGGCCGGCCTCCAGATCCTTGACGACACGGCCGTCACCCAGCTTCACCGAAAAATTCTCGGTCTTGCGAGTGGCCTCGTGGGGATTGCCATCCTTGTACCCCTCGTAATCGATGACCGCCACGTCGCCGTCAGCCAGGGGCCGGTCCTCTTCGACTTTGTTCTGCTTGGCAAGATTGCGCTGGACCATCTTGAGTTGCAAATCGATCTCTTCGTCACCGATGCGGTAGGCGCTCTTGGTCAGATTCAACGATTTGTGATCGATCTCGGGTATTTCCGGGCGCACCTCCACCACAGCGTCAAAGAGATAGGGGCTCTTATCGTTCAACTCGGGCGGCTCCACCGCGGGCGGCCCGATGATTTTCAACTCTTTTTCCCGAACGGCCGCCAAAAAGGATTCCTGAATCAATTTGCCGGCGACATCGGCATGCACATCCTTGCGGAACATCCTTTCCAGCACCGAACGCGGTGCCTTGCCGGGACGAAACCCTTTAATCTTGGCGGTTTTTTTCAGATCGCTATAGGCCTTGTCCAACTCACTGGCCACCACCTCGACAGGCACTTCGATGTGTAACACCTTTTTGACGCTGCTCTGATCTTCAACGGTCACTTTCATAACGTCGATACCTTTCTCAACCGATAATAGTCGGCCCGGGCAGATTCATCCCGAAGCAAATGCATTTCCCGCGCCGATAATTCATTTGCGCCATGGCCCCGTGCCGCGTGGGGCATATTTCCTTTATGGCCAAAAGACGCACGGCATACGCCCGCCCCCGGTGCGCGTCCCGAAAGCGCAGCGGCCGTCCGAACCTGAGTCGGACGGCAACTGTTGTCACCATAACGACGACCCACCACCCTTTTCACGTCTGTGGCGGGAAAAAAACAAAGTGTGTGCACTGCTTGTTCGAGACTTGAAACGCGCACGACCCGTGCGGCCGCACACCAAGCGCCCATTGATCGATCATCGCCACAAAAAAGACGCAACGCGTCGCATAGGATGGATGGTCCGATTGGTGCGA
>JAGTVD010000474.1 GCA_018224505.1 Desulfatitalea sp.
GTGAACCGGTGGTCGGCTGGGTGCCGTGTACGATGCCCAGCACCCTGGACTCGGCGCCGTGCAGCTTGCAGGCCGCACGGGACACCAGCCCGCCCATGGAGTGGGTCACCAGAATCACCCGCCGGCAGGTGGTCCAGGTGTGCTTGGCGATGACCGCCTCGATGTATTCGGCCAGCTTGCGTCCAGATTCGAGGTTGGAGTCGGTCCAGTTGTAGCCGAAGGCATACACCGGAAACTTGAAACAGATGTTCAAGGGAAAGGGCCATTGGTGCGAGCCCATCGCCTCGAGGATATCGCCGTAATAGCGATAGGCAACGCCGGCCCAATTATGGTCTCTTTTGTTGGCGGCGACTTTTTTGCTGATGCTGTTGACGGTCAGGTGGCTATCGTTGTGAGAGGCCTCTCCAACCAAATAGTTCTTTCTTTTATCGGGTGGACAATTGAAACCATAATTCTTGACCATTGAAGAAATTGAATCCGGGTCCCAGACGTTCTTGCCACTGCCCGTTTGGATCAACCGACTGCCCATAATCCCCGGAACGAAAATGATCGGGATGATTTCGGGATAGACGACAATTTTGTTGATCAGCGGATCGGACCGGGGTGCGGTTTCCAGGTCCTCAACTCCTTTAAAGAACTGATCCCAGTTGACTTTGAAGGGTTTGATGCGCGGCTCGCTCATGAATCGTTTCCTTACTTCATGACTTTAATTGACGGTTTTCGACTTTACGGGCTTCCTGAGCGAATTTGTAATTGCCCGGAGAGATGTCTACTTGATCGAGACGTTCCGGCGTGGTCTTCTCCTGCAACTGTTCGGGGCCTACCAGAAGATGTCCCGCATCGGTAATGTTCAGTGGTTCCTCGCCTTCTTCCTCACTTGCATACAATTCCATCATCAGGTCGTGTGGCGGCGGTGGTTCTTGGGCAGCGGCAGTGTGCTCTCGGGGAGTTTGCTGCGATGCGTTTTGCTCTTCGGCAGCCGGCGACAGGGGCGCGGCTTCCGCCCGGTCGTCCTGTTGGAACGGGTCCGGCGGCGGGGTGCGCTGCGGTGTTGGTTGTTGCCGGGCTCGCTCAGTTTCGGCCTGTCGGCTTTTGGCGGAGCGCCAGTCGCGCGGTTCGATGCTTTTCAGATCCTTGGCCAGTCGGTGCAATTGTTCGGCCGCCTTGGCAAGGATGGCGACCTGCCCGGCTACGGCCGCACCGTGGTTGCTGCATAATACCGCCACCGCCAGAATGAAGGCGGTGGCCATGTCCTCGGTAGTGGCGATGCCCAGTTGACGGCGCTCTTGCTCGCCGGTGGCGGCCAGGTGGTCCGCGGCGAATTCGTGGATCAGGGTCATGACTTCAGGGTCGTTGACTGAGATGGTGAGCATGGTACGGCAGGCCAGGCGCATTTCACGGTCGAGGTGCAGCGCGGCGGCCACGGTGTCGATCTGCTGGGCCACGGGCGACGGGCGGTTTTGCAAACGGGCGGTGTAGCGTATGGCGGCGAGCCGTTGGGGACTGCCGCCCAGGTCGGGCAGTTGCCGGATCAAGCCGCTGTGAAAGCCGGGATAGGCGTCCAGAGCCGTTGCGATTTGTCCCGGTGCGGTTGCCTGGCGCCGTTTCTGGTGGTTGACTAATGCATTCAGATGGCGCGCCATTCGGGTGAAGCGGGCGTCGCTGTCCGGCTCGGAGGACAGTGAAAAGGGGTAGCCGCAGCCGAGCAGGTCGCTGCCGCTTTCGACCACAGCGCCGAACCCGGGACGGATGACTACTGTGAGGCTGTGCAGGACCAGTTCCAGGGCCGCGGCGCGCAGCACGGCATCGTCGTACATGCGGTGGAGCTGCCAACCTTCGGTGCCGTGATACCATAAAAAATCGCGCAGGGCGCGCATGGTGTCGCAAGACTCGTATTCAACACATTGTTCGAGCCATTGTTCGGCCATTTCTTCATCGAAGAACCACATGTGCGGCACATCCAGGCTCTCCTCTTGGCTGCGGTGCACGTCCTGCACGTAGTAGCGGCAGAAGTGGTCCTCGAGTTGCAGTATGTTTCCCAAAAAGTAAGGGCTGAAGCGGTCCATGGTCCGTCGGTCTCCGAAATGCGCGGCGGCCGTCCGCGGGCCGTCGGCGCACTGTTCGCGTCGGGGTTGGCCGGCGCGTCATATGTCTGCAGAGGGTAATCGAAGCCTATGGTGTCGCGTGCGTCGGCGTTACGGCGCCGGCACGGCGTCCGCTGCAAGAGTGAAGCGCCAGCGCCGGGGGCGGCGGGTGGTAGCAACAGAATCAACGGGAGAAGGGAGTGAAGCCGGGCACGCAACTCGTGCGTGTTTTAGTATTCGGTTTGCCGCGGGTTGTCAATATGCAGCAATTTCACTTGATCGGAAGTTGGTTGTGTTGATTGTGTTTATTTGGTTTGTCGGGTTTGTGGTGTTTGTTGGGTTGGGATGATGCTATGGTTCCTTCCAACCGATAGAGAGTTATGGCCTGTTCTCCCACCGGTGGTCGTTCAATGCACCATCCAACTGAAATGGAAATTCAAACAACGCACCATATATCGTATCGGTCTTCATAGAGCCGGTGGAATCGTTGCCCGGGTTCCAGACACACAAAGATTCATGGGACATGGATGTGGGAAAATTGGTGACCACACGCACACAAGAAAGCCCTTCCTTGCTGAAGGGCTTGTACTTGCCGCCGGCAAGCACCTCCCTTGTCAGGCGTTGCCGGCCGATTCGATTGGATTCATTCCGTCAGTTGAAGCCGCAGCTGGCAGGCAATCAGGCCCTATTTGAATGGTGTTGAGATAAGCTAACAGTATCTTGCTGTATAGCGTTTTATCAC
>JAGTVD010000475.1 GCA_018224505.1 Desulfatitalea sp.
ATTCAAAAAAGGCAACCAGGTGATCCTTGAGCCCATCGCGCACAACTGGGATGCTTTTTTCGAGGCACTCGATGAATTCCCGGATGATTTCATGGCAGACGGGCGCAATCAGCCCCCCCCGATGCAAAAAAGGCAGGAACTGTGATGCGCTACCTTGTCTGAACGCAGTGAGTTTGCGGGCCTACCCGGAGCTCACCCCTTACCGGGTCTTAAACGCCGTTGCGTGCAGCGCCAACCCCCCAACCGGGATCACCGGCTTACCATCCACACACATCCACACGTATCCACACGCAACCACACGCGCCACCCGCGATTATCTGTGTGGCGATCTGCAATCGCCCTGTTCAACCCCTCCCTTAACCTTTGTTTTACCCCTGCTTTAATGTATAATCGCACCACTTGACCTGACCGCCTTACCGGATAAAGGAACACCAGCATGAGAATTGCCATTGTCGGGTGCGGCGACCGATGTGTCCGCCTCATGGAACTGATCGCGCAGCACGACTTTCAGGAGATCGACCCGCGCATCATCGCGGTGGTGGACCTGGATGAACAGGCCCCCGGGATGCTCCTCGCCCGCCGGCAGGGCATCGCCACCACCACCGATTACAGCGATCTGCTCAAGCGCGACGACCTCGACCTGATCATCGAATTGACCGCCAACGATGATGTGTTCAACGACCTGCTCAAGCGCAAGCGATCCGACGTCCGCATCATCTCGGCCCAGACCATCCGGCTGTTCTGGGAACTCTCCTACCTCTCCGACCTGCACAAGCAGGCGCGCCGCGAGTTGCAGGACACCCGGGCCAAGTGCAAACTGATCCTGGATGAACTGATCCAGGAGGAAGTGATGATCATCAACCGGGATTATCGCATAGCGGACATCAACCGCCACCTGCTCAACAAACTGGGATTGAAGCGCGAAGAGGCCATCGGCCACCATTGCTATGAAATCACCCACCATCGCGACTCGCCCTGCGCCGGAGAGCACCACCCCTGCCCGCTGGTCCAAACCCTGGAAACCGGCCAACCCTCCCAGACCACCCACGTGCACCTGGACAAGGAAAACCGCGAACTGATCTACGCCATCAGCACCTACCCGATCATCGAAAACCACACGGTCACCGGCGCCATCGAAATCGCCAAGGACATCACCCGTGAAATCAATATGCAAAAAACCCTCATGGAGCAGGACAAACTGGCCTCCATCGGCCGCTTGTCGGCGGGCGTGGCCCATGAAATCAACAACCCGCTGACCACCATCCTCACCTCCACCATGCTGCTGCAGGAAGACCTGGCGCCGGACGACCCGGCCCACGAGGAGTTGCAGACCATCGCCAACGAAACCCTGCGCTGCCGCAAAATCGTAACCAGCCTGCTCGATTTCGCGCGCCAGAACAAACCCCTGAAAAACCTGTTCAACGTCAACGACATCGTGACCGAAACCATCCTGCTGACCCACAAGCAGGCCGCCTTCAAGGACATCACGGTCACCTCCCACCTGGCGCCCCAGTTGCCCGACCAGATGGTGGACAAGGGGCAGCTCGAACAGGCGCTGATCAACCTGATTCTCAATGCCGTGGAATCCACGCCCGAAGGGGGCACCATCAGCATCAAAACCGCCTACCAACCCTCGTTCAAAGCGGTCCAGATCGATGTGGCCGACACCGGGGCCGGAATCTCCCACGCAGATATGGACAAAATTTTCGAGCCCTTCTTCACCACCAAGGAGAGCGGCACCGGGCTGGGCCTGGCCATCACCCACGGCATCATCCAGCAACACGGCGGCACGCTGGAAGTGGAGAGCCACCTGGGCCAAGGCACCCGCTTCTCGATCTTTTTGCCCATCAACCAGAATCCGGACAAAGGGGATGCCCGTGCAAGCAACCGTCCTCGTGGTGGATGACGAACCCCCCATTTGCCACAACTGCCAGAAGATTCTGACCAAAGCCGGCCACACGGTGGCGTGCGCCTACAACGGCCAGGAGGCCCTGGCCCGCATGGCCGACCAGGCCTTCGATGTGGTGGTCACCGATCTGAAAATGAGCCGCGTGGGGGGCATGGAGCTGCTGCGCCGGGTCAAGTCCGCATCGCCCGACACCATGGTCATCGTGATCACCGGCTACTCCACCGTGTCTTCCGCCGTGGAAGTGATGAAACTCGGCGCCTTTGACTACCTGCCCAAGCCGTTCACCCCCGACGAGCTGCGGGCCGTGGTCGCCCAGGCCGTGCAGGCGCGCCACACCCACATCCAGAACCGCCGCCTGGTTCAGCAAGGGCCGCGCCCCGCCAAGACCGTCCACCAGCTGGTGGGCGCCAGCGCCAAAATGAAAAAAGTGATCGAGATGATCGCCAAGGTGGCGCCCACCGACGCCACCGTTTTAGTGTATGGCGAAAGCGGCACCGGCAAGGAGCTGGTCGCCCGGGCGCTGCACGCCAACAGCCGCCGCAACGACAAGGTCTTTTTCGCCGTCGATTGCGGCACCCTCTCCGGCAACCTGCTGGAAAGCGAGCTGTTCGGTCACGCCAAAGGCGCCTTCACCGGCGCCCACAAGGAAAAAGAGGGCATCCTGCAGCGGGCCGATGGCGGCACCGTCTTCCTGGACGAAATCGGCAACATTGATCTGGAAGTCCAGGGCAAACTGCTGCGTTTCCTGGAAAGCCGCGAATTCATCCCCGTCGGCCACACCAAACCGAGCCGGGTGGACATCCGCCTGATCCTGGCCACCAACCAGAAGCTGGACGAGATGGTGCAGGCCGGCCGCTTCCGCCACGACTTTTATTACCGCATCTACGTCTACCCCATTTTCCTCCCACCCCTGCGGGAGCGGCGGGAAGACATCCTGCCCATCGCCTACCATTTTATAAAGCAGTTCACCCGCCAAATGGAAAAACCCATCCGCGGATTTTCCGAAGAAGCGGTCCAATACCTCGTCCATCAGGATTGGCCCGGCAATGTGCGCCAGCTGCGCAATGCCGTGGAGCGCGCCGTGATCCATTGCGAAACGGACGCCATCACCGTAAAGGACCTCACCTTTGGCGACACCGACCTCGACCTGACAGCCCTCATGGCCCATGTCCCCGAAACCAACGATGAGCTGGTCGAATTGAAAAAAGAGATCCGCCGCAAAGCCGTCCACACCATCGAGAAAAATTTCCTGCAGCGCGCCCTCGATGCCAACGACTGGAACGTCACCCGCGCCGCCCGCCAGGTAGGCCTCAAACGCACCAATTTCCAAACCATGATGCGCAAATGCGGCCTCAACCGGGACGCCGGGTAACCCGCTCCCACAGTGCTCCCGAAAAATTATACAGTGCCTATTTTTC
>JAGTVD010000476.1 GCA_018224505.1 Desulfatitalea sp.
CCTCTGGACAGTATAATGGGTTTTTCCAGAATGCTGAAAGAGCATGTACATGATAAAGCCAAAATTGAACTATATACTGGTATTATAGGGAGCTCATCAAATCAGATACTGTCAGTTGTGTCGGATTTAATAGATATTGCCCGTATTGATGAGGGGCGGTTTCAGCTTAATTATGAAAGGATTGATCTTAACATGCTCCTTGACGAAATGGAGGAACTTTATAAGATCCGCCTCCGCACCAGCAATAAAGGACATATAGTGTTTAATGTAGTGAAGGGGAGGGATGGGGTCTGCGAAATAATATCGGATAAAGCCAGATTAAAGCAGATACTGTATAATCTGCTGAATAATTCAGTTAAATTTACTGCAGCAGGGGAGATTACTTTAAGTTATGAACTAAGCCCTTATAATGCTCTCTTTAGAATTTCTGATACCGGAATCGGTATTGACAGTGAAAAGAGGGATATCATATTTGAGAGATTCCGCCAGGGTGACGAAGGTGTGGCCAGGACTTTTGGAGGGATAGGATTGGGAAGAATTTGATTTCCGGGGCGTAGAGCAGGGTTTCGTCGTTGGTTACGCCCACCACTACCCGGTTGAGCTGTTCGAGGCCGTCGACGATGTTGGTGAGGATGCGCTCGGGCAGGGCCATGGCGATGTCGCCGCACACCACGTTGGTGAGGGTGGGGCGGATGTAGCTCTTTTCGATTCTGGGCCAGGTGCTGCGGCGGCCCCGCTTCAGGTCGCCGAAGCGCTGCAGGATGGGTTTGCCGCCGCCGATCAGCGTGGCCAGGTGGCCGATGGCTTCGCCGTAGGCCTGGTTGTCGGTGACCGGTTCGGTGAGCACCACCTTGGAGAGGAAGGCGAAGTTGGTGTTGTCCGATTTGTGGTCCTGGTAGGCGTGGCCGTTGACGCACACGAAGCGGGCGTAGTTTTCCAGGGCCACGTAGCCGCCCTGGTTGGTGCAGAAGGTGCGGGTCTGGTCGTCGTATTTGCGGGTCTGGATGAAAAAGGTGGGGTCGTAGATGACGCTGCACAGGTCCTGGAGGATGTCGTTGTGCACCTCCACGCGCACTCCTACTTCGATGCCGCGCTGGCTCAGGCCCAGGTTCAGGCGGGTGGCCAGGCGCCCCATCCAGTCGGCCCCGGCCCGGCCGGGCGCCAGGATCACATGGGGGGCGCGGTAGGTTTTGCGGGCGGTAGTCACGCCCTGAACCCGGCCGTCGGCCACATCCACCTCGCGTACCTCCTCGGAGGTGTGGATCACCACCCCCTGCCGGCGCAGATGCTCGGCCATTCCGGCGATGTACTGGGGCAACCGATCGCTGCCCAGGTGCTTCTGCTTGATGATCAACAGGTCGACGCCGCAGCGTTTGGCATTCTTGCGGATGGTTTCGGCCACCGCCATGTTCGTGGGATAGACCGGACCATCCATGCCGAAACGGTTGAAGATCTGCTCGGTTTCGTCGATCAGCGCGCGTGCTTGGGGCAGGGGGAGAAACTGGGTCAGGTCGGTTTTGCCCAATTTGTGGATATAGTTGAGTTTGCCATCGGAAAAAAGACCGGCGCCGCCGACGCCGCACAGGATATTACAGGGCTTGCACCGCTGGCATGCGACATGGGTGAGCAACATGGGACATCGCCGCCGGTCCGGCCCTTTGCCTTTGTCCAGCAACAGCACTTTGCGTCCCCCCTGTTCGCAGAGGGCATAGGCGGCAAAAAGTCCCGCGGGACCGCCGCCCACAACGATCACGTCATAGTCGGTGGCGGTGGCGGAGGAGCGGGTGGGATCCGGGCTATTTGGCATCTGCTTCGATCATTCATTGGATTGAACACTGAACCTTTATAATCCTTTTATTCTCAGTTCGTCCACCCCGTATTTTTTCATTTTGCGCCACAGGCTGGTGCGGGGGATGCCGAGGATTCTGGCCGCGCGCACCTTGTTGTAGTTGGTGGCTTCCAACACCCGGATGATGTGGGCCTTTTCCTGATCGGCCAGGGAGGGCAGCGGGTCCGAGCAGACGGTCTCCACTTCCAGCAAATTGAGATCCTCGGGCAGGTCTTTGGCGTCGATCCACTTGTCCTCACCGAGGGCCACGGCGCTGCAGACCATATTCTCCAGTTCCCGCACATTGCCGGGAAACGGATAGCGCAACAGGGTGTCCGCGGCCTTGCGGGTGAATCCTTCGAAGGCTTTGTTGTAGAGGCGGTTGTAGATGCGCAGAAAGTGATCGGCCAGCAAGGGGATGTCTTCCGCGCGTTCGCGCAGCGGCGGGGTGCGGATCACGACCACTTTGATGCGGAAAAAGAGGTCTTCACGAAAACGGCCCGCCTGCACTTCGTGTTCCAGATCCTTGTTGGTGGCCGAGATCAGACGAATATCCAGCGGTACGGGTTTGTTGCCGCCCACGCGCAGCACCTGCCGTTCCTGCAGCACACGCAGCAGCTTGACTTGCGTGGAGAGGGCCATTTCGCCGATTTCATCCAGAAATACCGTGCCGCCCCGGGCCGCCTCGAACAGGCCCTGCTTGACGCTGTCGGCTCCGGTGAAGGCTCCCTTTTCATGCCCGAACAGTTCGTTGGTGATCAGATCCTCGGCAAAGCCGCCGCAGTTGAATCCTAAAAAGGGCTGGTGCTTGCGCAGGCTGCCGTTGTGAATCGCCCGGGCCACCAGCTCTTTTCCGGTGCCGCTTTCGCCGTGGATCAACACATTGCAATCGATACGGGCCACCTTGTTGATCACTTTGATCAGTTCGCGGATATGGGGGCTGACACCCAGAATCTCCCGGGTGTGGTCCTTTTTCAGCAACTCTTCGCGCAGCTTCCTGTTTTCGGCCAGCAGGGCCAATTTATCGGCGGCGCGTTTGAGAACCGCCAGGACTTTGTCCGGGGTCAGCGGCTTTTCAATGTAGTCGAAGGCGCCGTGTTTGATGGCCTGCACGGCGTCGTCGATGGCGGCATAGCCGGTGAACAGGATCACTTCGGTGGCCGGCGTATTGGCCTTGATGCGTTGCAGCAGGGCAAGACCGTCCATGTGGGGCATGCGGATATCGGTCATGACGATCTGGGCGGGTGATGACTGAAGGCCTCGCAGGGCCTGGATCGGATCTTCGTAGAGCGTTACCTGGAAATGATGGCGGGCCAGGATGCGTCCGATTTGTTTGCGTGCGACCGCTTCATCTTCCACCACCGCGATGGTCAGGGCCGCGGATGGGGGGCAGGTTGTCACGGTTGGCTGCCCCG
Source organism: Desulfatitalea sp. (assembly GCA_018224505.1). Classification (GTDB taxonomy): domain Bacteria; phylum Desulfobacterota; class Desulfobacteria; order Desulfobacterales; family Desulfosarcinaceae; genus Desulfatitalea. Next base: position 3,244 of record JAGTVD010000476.1, read on the forward strand.
TTGCAGGGGATGTTCAGGTATCGCCGCTCCCACATCATTGCTCCAGGGCAAGGTGACGGTAAAGATGGTGGCTTGCCCCGGTGTGCTGGTTACTTCGATCCTTCCGCCGTGGTTGCTGATAATGCCATGGGATACCGACAGCCCCAAGCCGGTGCCCTTACCCACCGGCTTGGTGGTGAAAAAGGGGTCGAAGATGTTGGGCAGCACGTTGGCGGGAATGCCGCAGCCATTGTCTTCAATCTGTACGGTGATTCGGTGGTTAGGGTGTTTGCGGGCCCGTATCTGGA
>JAGTVD010000477.1 GCA_018224505.1 Desulfatitalea sp.
CGGCGGCAAGTAGATTTTGAACGTCGTGCCTTTTTCCGGCTCGCTGTACACATTGATGAAGCCGCCGTTCTGCTTGACGATGCCGAACACCGTGGACAACCCCAGGCCGGTGCCTTCGCCCAAGGTTTTGGTGGTGAAAAACGGCTCGAAAACATTGTCCAGGGTTTGCTTGTCCATGCCGCAACCGTCGTCGCTGACCGCCAGCAGCATGAACTCGCCAGGGATGAACCCGGCATGATCGGCGCAGTACTCTTCGTCAAAGCGCACGTGATCGGTTTCGATGGTGAGCTTGCCCACCCCGCCGATGGCGTCGCGGGCGTTGACGCACAGATTGGCCAGCAGCTGGTCGAGCTGGGAGGGGTCCATGAAGACCGGCATCCGGCCGGGCCCGGGCTGCCAGGACAGGTCGATGTCTTCGCCGATCAGGCGACGCAGCATTTTGAGCATGCTTTCCACGATCTCATTCAAGTCGATCATTTTGGGATCGATGGTCTGACGGCGGGCAAAGGCCAGCAGCTGGCGGGTGATGTCCGTGGATCGTCGGGCCGCGTTGAGAACTTCGTTTAAGTCTCCTCGCAAGGGATCATCCGGCTTCACCTTGTCCAGGGCAAGCTCTGTAAACCCCATGATCACGCTGAGCATGTTGTTGTAGTCGTGGGCCACCCCCCCGGCCAGACGGCCCACGGATTCCATCTTCTGGGCCTGGATCAGCTGGGATTGGAGCTTTTCGCGTTCCTGCTCGTGGTGTTTTCGGACTGAGATGTCCCGCACGAAAACCAAGGCCCCGTCTTGACCCTCGTAAACAATCGGTTGTCCGGTGGTCTCCCCCCATACCGAACTGCCGTCAAGGCGAAGAAATTTCAGCTCCAGCAGCTCTTTGACGGATTGGCGATCCTCATTCAGGGTTTTGATGCGCTGTTTCACCTGCTCGCGAAAGTCCGGATGAAATCTTTCCATCACCAATGTTCCAAGCAGCTGCCGGGGATCTTTGGCCCCCAAAAAATCGAGCGCCTTGGGGTTGAGATAGGCAAACCGCATCTGCGCTTGAATGAAAATCGGTTCGGGGGCGTTTTCAACAATGGCGCGAAAACGCGACTCGCTGTCGCGGTGGGCCACTTCGAGTTTAATTACGTTGAGGGCGTAAGCGAAGTCCCCGGCCATTTCCGAGAAAAGGCTGAGCTCTTCCGCGTCCACGACCAGGTGGTTTTCGGCGGCCGCCGCCATGTAGCCGAACGTCGCCCCGTCATGGGTCAGCGGCGCGCACAACGATTGACTTTCAACACAGGTTGCGGCGATGGGACAGTCGCCGCACACTTGCTGCCGGTCGTCCACCAAGAGCACCTTTTGTTCGGCGCGGGCATGGCCGCAACAACCGGGCAGCACGCCCTGTCCCAGCAGCGCGGCCATTTCCTCCGAATCCGCGACCAGCCCTTCCATGGCCCAGGTGACAGGGCGGTCCCGGTCATCGGTCAACACGATCAGGACCGATGGATAACCGCGGTTGGCCACCAGCAGGCGGCAGCCTTCCCGGATCAGCCGGTCCCGGTCCCGTTCGTGCACCATCAGCTGGTTGACATCCCGGATGGCCCGCAGCACCTGGTTCAGGTGCTCGATGCGCAACTGATAGCGCTTGCGTTCGGTGATGTCCACCGCGGTGGTCATGAAAAACAGAGGGGTGCCGTCCGCGTCGCGGCGTATGGCCACGCTCACATCGGCCCAAAGCTGCTCTCCGCTTTTGTGCACATAGCGCTTTTCGAAACGTGCCGCGTCTTTTTTTCCTGACAGCATCGGGGCGATAGCCCTCTCGGACGTCTCGATGTCTTCGGGCGGGGTGAGGTTCTGCCACCGGATGCCCTTCAACTCATCCGGCATATACCCCAGAAATTCGGCAAAAGCCCGGTTGGCGTTGATTTCGCCCGTGGGCAGGGTGATGGATTTGCCCACATTGGCGGCCTCGAAGACATACCGGAAACGGTCCAGGCTTTCCTGCAGCGCCTTTGTCTTTTCCGCCACCTGCCGGCGCAACGACCACGTCCAAGCGAAGGCGGCCAACAGGACCGCCAGCAACGGGATGATGACCAGGGCCGAGTAACGCATCGCGGTCATAAAGGAAACCGGTTCCTGCTTGTATACGCCCAGCCACTTGTCGTATATCCGGCGGTATTCGCCGCTGTTTTCCAGGGCCTTCAGACCCTCGCCGAACTGGGCCAGGAGCGCTTTTCGGCCCTTGCCCACCGCATAACAATACTCAGCCGCCAAAAACGGTTTTTTCCCCAACTCCAGGTTGGTCCAGCCGTGTTTTTCGATCAGAAAAAGGGCCGTGACCCGCGGCACAAGGGCGCAATCGTGCTTGCCCGCGGACAGTTCGCGCAACGCCGTCTCCTGATCGTCCACAGCGGCGACCTGGCTTTCCATTCCGTGTTCCAGGGTCAAATCGTGCATAATATCGCCGCGTTCGACCACAATGCGTTTGCCCTCGATAGCATCGACACGCTCCGGTGCGGGCCCTTCGCCTTGGCGCACCACCGCCACGTAATGGCCCACGATGTGGGCTTGCGTGAAATCGAAATGCAGGCCACGGGCGGACGAATAGAACATCCCCTGCATCACGTCGATTTTCCCGTCCTTCAGGGCCTCCATCCGTTCCGACCAGCTACCGAGCCGGATGTCGACATTC
>JAGTVD010000478.1 GCA_018224505.1 Desulfatitalea sp.
ACCGTATGAAAGAGAAAATAGAGATCTGAGATCCGTTGACAACCCATTGCCGGAGCAGCCTGGTACCGGCTCCGGCAACAACCAAGCCCCTTGAAGTTGGGTACATTTTTAAACCGCCGGTTTTAGGTCATTTTGGCGCCGCCGCTGGCAACAGCCCCACGGCAAGCCGAGTGTAGAGTGTTTTCAGCATGAATTATTCCCGAAAGCGATAGCCCACCCCCCAGACGGTTTGGATAAACTCCGGTCGGGCCGGATCGGTTTCGATCTTCCCCCGCAAGCGATTGATGTGGGTATTGACGGTATGCTCGTAACCTTCGTGGTTGTAACCCCACACTGTGTCCAGCAACTGGACACGGGTGAACACCCGGCCCGGATGGCCGGCAAAGTGCCAGAGCAGATCAAACTCCCGTGCGGTGAGTTCTACCTCCTGGTCCCTTACAAACACCCGGCGGCGCACGGGATCAATACGCAGTCCTTCGACCGTCAACTCGTCATTGCTGGCTTCTACGACCGGCGCAGACGCCATGGCATCCACACGCCGGAACAGCGCCTTCACCCTCGCGGATAGTTCGGCCACGCTGAAGGGTTTGGTGAGGTAATCGTCCGCCCCGATTTCCAGGCCCAGAACCCGGTCTAACTCCGTGCTTTTAGCCGTCAGCATCAGCACCGGAACATATCCCGATCCGGAGCGAATCTCGCGGCACACGGACAACCCATCCATTCCAGGCAACATTAGATCGAGAATCACAAGGTCGATATCCCCTTGGCGAAACCGTTCAAGACCCGTATCACCCCGCTCACAAAGAACGGGGTTCATGCCAAGCTCGGCAACATGTATACGTACGAGCTCACCAATACCCGGATTGTCTTCAATAATCAGTACGTTTCGAGTCATAGATTCCTGGCGCCGGTGCCCTTTGAAGGCACCCGGTTAGTTTCTGTCCGGAAACCGCTCTTTTTTGCAATCTCGGCGTCAATCTGCACATTTGATTGTACGGCGTATCGTACCACGCCTTAAGCTCAAATGCTTGATTTCCTTGACCTTGCAGAAAACTTCCGGTTTCCGAATCAGAAACTTGTCAGTTAGTCTCCGGAGTTTCCAGATGCCAACCAGTTATTTCATGGAATCAGAATTATCCATGCTGCCGTCCTTCTTTTTCATATCATCCTTCTTTTTCATGCCGTCCATCTTTTTCATATCATCCTTCTTTTTCATGTCATCCTTATTTTTCATGTCATCCTTCATTTTCATGCCTTCCTTCTTTTCCATGTCGTCTTTCTTTTTCATGTCGTCCTTCATCGTGACATTATTATCCATTGACTCCTTCATGTTGTCCTTCATCATCCCATCTTTGGGCATCGTTTCAGCCGCCTGGCTGACACTAACCATCAGACCGAACAGACACATTGTAGCGATTGTTGTAGCGATTGTTGTAGCGATTGTAGTGAATTTTTTCATAGTGATCTCTCCTTAAAGGTTTCAACCTGCCGATATGGCAGGTTATGGCTTCATCATAGGTGTACACCATCACAGGAGAATCACGGAGTGTTAAACAGTGTATCGCAAAAAGTTAACAAATGTATCACAGCACGGAAGGGTTGGAAATGACAACTGAAAATTGACCCCCAACGACAACTGAATTTTGACCCCCCCCTGGGTTAAGTTAAAATTTAGGACCGATTAGATCGATCCCTGTCAATTTAGCGCTACGATGCAATCTCCTTTCTTTGAACGCTAATAATTAATTTCCAGGGAGCTGGGCAATGTGATATGCATTCAAAACCTGCCCGGAGGATAGGGCAACGCTGGGAAGCGACCCGAGCGCCGTGCAGGTGACCGAAGTATGGGGCCGCATGAGCGTATGCGGCTCTGACTTTAAAACCATCATACTTTGGTCCCCTTAGCGTTAAATCCCGGGGGTTTGGGGGCAGAGCCCCCATTAAAATCAGAAGAATTCATCAAGTTATTTTTTTATTCTTCAAAGTCTCTTTCAATCGATAACTTTCCCAGTTACAGCTAATGATATGGGCTTTATGCGTAACTCGATCCAACAGAGCTGCCGTAAGATTCGGATCGCCAAATACCTGCGTCCAGTCCCCAAATCCCATGTTTGAGGTTATGATCACCGGTTTTCTTTCGTGCCGTTCGGCAAGCACTTGGAATAGCAGCTCAGATCCTTCTTTTGAAAATGGGACGTATCCAAGTTCGTCCAGGACGAGCGTACCGTACCCGGCATATCGCTTGATGACCCGGCTTAGTAGCTTTTCATCCCTGGCCTCAATCAACTCATTGGCAAGGCCACATGCGGTGATAAATCGTGTCCTATGGCCTTGGGAGCAGGCCTCCATCGCCAGCGCTGTGGCCAAATGTGTTTTTCCAGTACCGCTTTTACCCAACAATATGATATTACGCTTTTCTTTGATATAGCTGCCGGTAGCGAGCTCTTTTATAAGCCTTGCATCCAGATCAGCCGCAGCTTCAAAATTGAAGGTTTCAAGTGGCTTTAATAATGGAAAATTTGATTCTTTTATTCTTCTTTGGCAACCGTTTTCCTTGCGTACCTGGACCTCGATCTCGGTCAGATTCAACAAGAATTCTTCGTAAGGCATCTTTGCCTCTTTGGCTTGGCGCAGCTTTTCCTCAAGATGCTTCAGCATTGTGGCAAGCTTCATCGACTTCAAATTGCTGACCAGCATGGCCTTTACCGCGGCATTCATATGTCACCGCCGATCTGCTGGTATACCGACACATCTGCAGGGACAAGGCATTGCCAGTTAGAAACACTTTCAAATTGCACGCATGGTTTTGACCAATGCCTTAAAATGTGCTCGACCGCAGCGCTGGAACCTGCATCGGCGGTCAGCGCCTGTTCCACCGCCTTTTGAATATCATCTGCACCAAAGTCTTTGTAGAACATCAAAACCGATATAAAGTCTTTAATCCCCTTGCTGGTCCCCTGCTTGTTGCAAAACCGCTCCAGCAGCTTCTCAAGGCATTGTGGCCATGTTTTTCTCCACTGCAGGATGGGCCGGGCAGTGTCAAACGATTGGGGCCGCTGCTGGATCAGCTCCAGATAATGATCCGGTTCAAGGCTCCACTTGTTGTTGCCGTACAATCGATTATGGGCGGCAATCCTTTTGGAGCCGTAAAATATCTCCACACGGTCATGGTGTATGATCGCCCGTGCTTGCAAACGGGCATACCGCGTTGGAACTGAATAATGATTTTTGTCGATGACAACCGTGGCAAATTTATCGATACCGGGCGATGCCAGGGTGATGTTGCTAAATGGCACTTCAGGCAGCAAGATTAAATGATTTTTCTCGGCTTCATAGAGTTGGGTGACGCTTTGTTCCCTTCCGGCGATCCGGTGGTCGCCATAGGCCATGCAATCGCTTAAAAGTCTATCATTTAACGCTTCAAGGCTTTCAGCACGCGGCACCGGCACCATGTAATTGCGTCGGGCATAACCGACCAGGCCTTCTACGCCGCCTTTTTCGTGCCCAGCGTTGCGGTTGCAAAAACGGGGCTCGAAACTGTAATAGGCGACAAACTTCTTATAGCTCTCTTGAAGATCCCGTTTTTTGCCCAAATATACTTTTTGCACCGCCGTTGTAAGATTGTCGTAAATGAGCAAGGGAAATACCCCGTGGAAAAACGTGAATGCACGGATATGGGCATCGAAAAAACTCTGCTGGCGCTCACAAGGATAGCATTGCACAAAGTGCTTGCCCGAATATTTTGATCGCATACAGAAAAGCTTGAGCCTTACCGATTCGCCATCCAGGATCGCATAACAGGTGCCCCAATCCACTTCAGCCTCGCCGCCAAGTGTCGGCTGGCAGGGAATAAATGCCTGCTGGCCGCTCAAACCGAGTCTGAGCTTGGCTTCGCGAACATACCTTCTGACGGTGGTCTCCGATCCTTCAAAACCAATTTCTTGTTGAAGACGGTGATAAATTCTAACCGCCGTATGCCGCTGCTTTTTGGGTTGGTCCTTATCATCGTTGAGCCATTTATCAATGAGCGCCAAGTGGGGTCCAAGTGTTGGATATGGCTGGTGAAATCGTGGCCGGTATCCGGCATATTCTCCTCTGAGAACCCGCTTGATCGTATTTTTAGAATGGCCTGATTCCCTTGCTATCTGCTTGATCGTTTTTCCATAAACGCGGTGCGCCGTTCGTATGTAACTGTATTGATCCAACGTCAGCATCCTTTTCCCTCCGGTAACAGGATTTTCGTCAATCATCCTTTACCAGAGCTGTTGACTGAAGGGGGGTCAATTTTCGGTTATCGTTTTGCCCTTTTGGGGGTCAATTTTAGGTTATCGAAACTAAAGGCCGAGGAGTTCAAAAAGTCTGACCCTGTCATGCTCCCGGACTTCACCCCGCTGGAGATTGAGATCGGTCTCGAGATCATCAAGCTCGCTTACCGTACCCTGGCGAAAAAGTATCACCCGGATCACGGGGGAGCTGAAGAGAGCATGAAGGCCCTCATCAACATCAAGGATGCCTTTGCTTGCACCATTGACCGCCACACAGCATTGGAGAATCTGGTATAATCAGGG
>JAGTVD010000479.1 GCA_018224505.1 Desulfatitalea sp.
ACACCTTGAGAAATGCCTTTGCGATTGTCGTCATTTCAGCCCCCTTTCTTATCCGGCTGCAACTGAACATGAACAGGTTTCAAGTTCATGATGCTCGAGGTATCGATTCATTCCGGCTCTACGAATAGATCGATATCACCGGTGTATCGCGGCGCGCCATGAAAGGCGAGGGCATAGCTTCCGACAATGAGATAATTCACCTTATGCGCGTTGAATAACTCGAGCAACTCTTTGAAGTCTTTCTGAACTTCCATGGAACTGTCTCCTTAGGAATTCAACGGCGGCGATTCGCTCATCAGGTGATTTGCGCAGCCAGTAGTTCAGGTCATCCAAGTCGGCTTGCCTGTCTTCCAGCCGTCTAATGTTGATTACTTTTTGGATCATATAAGTGACTTTCCAATGCATGGCTTTGGCAACGGGCAGTGGGGAACAGATGCGCATTGCTCGGTGTTTTTACTACGGGCCTATACGCAATTGGCCTGTGGTTCTTACTGTTGCGACACAAGCAAGCAGGAACTTTTCGAAAAATATTATCGAAATCGGCAGGTTATGTCAAGTCATGGTTTTAGTGCAAATACCCACCAATCATCAGTTGCGTTCGATCACCGCGTCGTGTCGTTTGACTCCGTTGTCGGACAATTCGCACTGGCTGCCGCCCTGCCCGCAGTCGGTGGTCTCGAATTCCAGCACGGGGTGATCAACGGCGAAGCGGTGTCGCAACTTCCTGTCGGTCAGCAAGTACCGCCACAACTGCAACCGCCGGCACTCGCCGGTGGCGCGACCTCGGGCCGCATGTTTTCACCGACCACCTGCCGGACCGCCGCCTTGACATGATCGATGTCGGAACGCTCCAGGTTGTAATTCTTATTCTTTTCAACGCCCGTGTCGGTGATCACCAGGTAGTGTTGCAAAGGCACCCCGGCACTCTCCAAGGTCGCCTTGGCACATCCGACCTTGCACCCGTCGATGGCCACCATTGCGGGCGTATCTTTGGCCGACTGAACGAAACCGGAAATGCGACCGCCGATGCCCGCCAGGCAGAACATCTTGCCGAACCCTTCCTGGGTCAACTCCACCGCCGCCTGATTCGAAAGCTGCCCTACGTTGGAGCCGCCGGAGCAGGAAAGGATCATGATTTCGTTTTCACTTTGACAACAATTATCCGCCATTGCCGATGTTTCCCTTCATTTGATATGGGTCATTTTAATTACTTGAGCCAGGACAAAACATCTTCCTTTTTGGGAATCTTGCCCACCGATTTCACCTGGCCGTCGATGACCACGGCCGGGGTGCCAAACACGCCGTAACCGGCGATCTTCATTGCATCGGTTACTTTTTCAATGTCCGCGGCCACGCCGGATTCGGCCACTGCCTCCTTGATCACTTTTTCCGTCTGCTGGCATTTGGGGCAGCCAGGACCCAATACTTTGATTTCCATTGTGTCGCTCCTTCAGGTTAGTTTTGATTGTCTATGCGAACAGAGCACCGTAAACCATCCCGGCGATGGTCGACATGACCACGATGATACCGCAAAAGGTCGCTGTCTTTTTCACACCCATCACACTGCCGATGACCAGCATGTTGGGCAGAGATAACGCCGGGCCGGCCAACAGCAGCGCCAGTGCAGGTCCTTTGCCCATGCCGGCGCCCAACAGCCCCTGCAGGATGGGCACCTCGGTCAGGGTGGCGAAATACATCAACGCCCCGGCCACCGAGGCGATCAGGTTGGCCGAAAGGGAATTGCCGCCTAAAAGCGTCTGAATCCAGTGTTCGGGAATCAGGGCCGTTTCGCCGGGTCGCCCCAGCATGAAGCCGGCCACCAGCACGCCGCCGGCCAACAGCGGGAAAATCTGCTTCATAAAGCCCCAGGTGGCGTCGACCCAACTCTTGCATTCATCTTTTGTGAACCAGGCCTTGAGCATCCAACCCAGGATGATCAGCAGCGCGACGGTGATGTACCATTTGGCGGCGAAGATGGCCGGCCAAAGTCCGGTCGAATCGGGGGCCGGTTTGGCGAATGCGGCGAACACCAGGATCAGCACCATGGTCAAGATGTACAAGGTCTCTTGAAAAAGCGTGCGACCCGTATCCTCCGCATCCGGTACATAGATCTGCCCGGCGGTGCGCGCGGCATCGTCCTTACGAAAGATCAGCGCCATCAGCAGGCCCGTGACCACGGCGAAAACGATCGCACCGACCGCCCGGGCCAATCCCAACTGCCAGCCCAGGATTTTGGCCGTCATGGTGATGGCCAGCACATTGATGGCCGGCCCGGAATAGAGAAAGGCCGTGGCCGGTCCGATGCCTGCACCGCGGGTGTAGATCCCGGCGAATAGCGGCAGCACCGTGCACGAACAGACCGCCAGGATGGTGCCTGAAATCGAGGCCACCGAATAGGAAAGCAGCTTGCCGGCCTGGGCGCCGAAATACTTCAACACCGAAGCCTGGGACACGAACACGGCGATGGCGCCGGCGATGAAAAACGCAGGAATCAGGCAGGTCAGCACATGTTCCCGGGCATACTCCTGAAGCATCATGAAGGCTTCCAGCCCGGACTGCCGAATCAGCGGACTACTCCAGGGGACATAATAGGCGGCTGCGAAAATCCCCACGATCAACAGCAGCTTGGTGCGTTCTTTCATAACCGATCCTCCTTGCGTTGGCGGCCTCGCGGATACGGCCACAAGGGGTCGTGGGGGTCGCGCATTGTATTTAAAGTTTTCAGCTTCCTATATTTTCATGTTTTACAAATCGTCTCGCGCTTTATTTCCGGCAACCGCCCGGTCAGATTCCGCAAATCTTCGTCCTCCTCCAGCCAGTGTTGCAGATTGCCCAGCAGTCCCGTTGCATAGGGATTTTTGCGCGTGTCTGCAATGTGGTAGTTGACCCACAACCCCTCTTTCCGATACGCCACCAAACCGGCTTCCTCAAGAATTCTTAAATGCTTACTGACGGTTGACTGGGCCAGTGCCAGGACGGCCTGTAATTCACAGACGTAAAGCGACCGGTTCTGGAGTAGTTTGACCATCTTGATCCGGTTGGGATCGGAAAGGGCTTTCATCACTTTGATAAAATCTCGCATGGCAGGGCGCCTTTATATCGTTATATGGGAATATAGTGGTGCGCCTGACACGTGTCAACTAAAAAAACGACTTTGTCTTCGTAACGGCGTTATTGGCGTTACACGGACATAGCATCCAGCTCGTCATATTCTGCGGCGAGGCTGGGTATCAAAATCGGAATTCGGATCAACATCAGATCTTTTTTGTGAACACGAAATAGAGGCACGGCATCAGGAAAAGCGCCACTGCGATTTCCATCAGCAGCCCCCCGATTGCGGCGATGGCCATCGGCTGCAGCATATCGCCGCCGGCTTCCAGCGCCAGCGCCAGGGGGATCAGGCCGAATAAAATGGCGGTGGAGACCATGACGATGGGTCGCAGACGCAATTCGGCCGCCGTGAGGATGGCCTCCCGTACGGACAAACCTGCGGTTTCCTGCAGGCCGCGCGCATAGGTGAAGAGCAGCACGCCGGCATTGACCGCCGCGGCCAGGACCACCAGGATGCCGATAATGACCGTGGCGCCCAGCGATTGGCCGGTGGCCAGCAAAAGGCCGATCGACCCGGTCAGACAGAACGGCATGCTGCCCAGAATCAAGGCCGGCAGCTTCAGGCTGTTGAACTGGACGGCCAGCACAATAAAAGCAAAAAACAGGGCAAAGCCCAAAATCAGCACCACGTCCCGGGTCATATCGGCCATCATCTGCGCTTGTCCACCGTAGGTGATCTGGTAGCCGGGCGGGAGGCTTTCCTGCGCCATGGCGGCCTGGAGCCCTGACAAAGCCTCGCCGACGCTGACACCGACGGCGTCGCCGCGCACAATCACCATTTTGACCTGGTCTTCACGCACGATCTCCACCGGGCCGGTGGCCGGGCGCACCGTTGCCAGATCGCCAAGGCGGACGAATCCGCCCTGCCCGGTGGCAACGATCAGGTTCTCCAGGTCGCTGCGATGACGAATGCGTGACTCGGGCACCATCACCCGGATGTCGTAATCATTGTCTCCCGCGCGCAGGCGCGTGGGGACGTTGCCGGCCACGAGTGTCCGCAGGGAGTCGGCCACCTCGGAGACCGAAACGCCCATCTCCGCGGCCCGGACGCGGTCCACGGCGACTTGCAGCTCCGGTTTGGACAGATCCATGGCAACATAGACATTGGTGAACTGGTTCAGTCCGGTCATGGTTTGCGCAATTTTATCGGACAGCGCAAACAGTTGCATCAGATCATCGCCTTGCACTTTGACTTCGATATCGGCATCCCCCAGTTTGCGCATTCCCTTGACCTTGGTCTGGGCCACGGTCACCTTGCCGCCTGGCGCCGGCACCCGCGCCACCAGCGGTCGCAGCCGGCCGATGAAGGCGGCGGTGGTGATATCGCGCGCGTCGCGCGGCACCAACTGCAAGTTGAGTTCGCCCTCATTGGCCACTTCGAAGGTGACGGTGCCCACGGCACGTCCACCGGCCATGGCAAACAGGCTCTCGACAAGCGGATCGTCGCCGATCTCCTGTTCGATGGCCTGCAGCACGCGGTCGGTTTCCGCCACCGCTGCGCCGGTGGGCAGCTTGACCTTGACCAAGACGCGTCCGTCATCCATTTGGGGCAAAAACTCGCTGCCCAGGCGGGTGGCGGAGTAACCGCCGGCAACGAGAATCAATAAAAACAAGACTATGACGCCGTACCGATAGGTCAAGGCCCCTCCCAA
>JAGTVD010000480.1 GCA_018224505.1 Desulfatitalea sp.
AAAGCGACGGGATCGTCGTCATGGATATGCACCGCTGCATCGGTTGCCGCTTCTGCATGGCGGCCTGCCCCTATGGCGCCCGCAGCTTCAATTTCCGCGACCCGCGTCAGGGCCTCGTGGAAAAGGACATGAACCTCGAATACCCCACGCGCATGAAGGGCGTGGTCGAGAAGTGCAACTTCTGCTCGGAAAGGTTATCCCAAGGATTGATGCCGGCCTGCGTGGAAGTCTCCAACGGGGCCATCGTCTTCGGCGACTTGCGTGATCCGGACTCGGAGGTGCGGCGGGTGCTGCGCGAAAATTTCACCATTCGACGCAAATCGGGTCTGGGCACTGAACCGTGCGTCTACTACATCGTGTGAGGTGGGTATGCTTGAAATAGCCTTAAAAGGAAGTAAAACGTACTACGCATGGATCCTGGCCCTGCTGGCCCTTATCGGCATGGGCGTCCTGCTCTACCTGTGGCAGCTGCAATACGGCTTGGGGATTACCGGCTTGAGCCGGGATGTTTCCTGGGGCTTTTATATTGCCAACTTCACCTATCTGGTCGGTGTGGCCGCCGGCGGCGTGATGGTGGTGCTGCCCTACTACCTGCACGATTACAAGGCTTACGGCCGGATCACCATCCTGGGTGAATTCCTGGCCATTGCCGCCCTGGTCGTGTGCATGCTCTTGATTTTCGTGGACCTCGGACAACCCACGCGCGGGCTTAATGTTTTCCTCTACCCGACGCCCAACAGTGTCCTTTTCTGGGATGCGCTGGTGCTCAATGGGTATCTGTTTTTAAACCTGATCATCGGCTGGAACGTGATGGAGTCGGAGCGCAACGGCGTCCACTACCAGAAATGGCTCAAACCGCTCATTTACCTGTCCATCCCCTTTGCCGTCAGCATCCACACCGTCACTGCGTTTCTCTACTCGGGTTTGCCCGGCCGGGGTTTCTGGCTCACAGCCATCCTGGCGCCCCGCTTTCTCAGCTCGGCCTTTGCGGCCGGACCCGCCCTGCTGATCCTGTTGTGCCTCTTTATCCGCAACACCACCAAATTCGATCCGGGCAAAGAGCAAATCCAGACGCTGGGCATCACGGTAGCCTACGCCATCTGCATCAATGTGTTCTTTTTCCTCTGCGAGGTTTTCGTGGTCTTTTACAGCCAGATGCCGGAACACATGGATCACTTCATCTACCTGTTCGTCGGCTTGAAGGGCTACAACTCCATGGTCCCCTGGATGTGGGCTTCCATGGCATTGATGACCATGGGCATCATCCTGACCGTCAACCCCGCCACACGCAAAAACGAGGTGACCCTTGCCGTGGCCTGTGTTGTGATTATTTTCGGCACCTGGATCGATAAGGCGCTCGGCATGATTGCCGGCGGCTTCGTGCCCAACCCGCTGCACGAGGTGCATGAATACGTACCCACCCTCCCGGAAATCGGGATCACCATCGGGGTTTATGCCATCGGCGCCCTGGTGCTGACGGTGCTGTACAAGATGGCCGTAGGAGTAAAGGAAGAGATTCGCGCCTGATATCAGACGCTATGTGGTATGCATCTGTCCGCAACTAATGACAAAGGGGGTACCGTTCGGTACCCCCCTTTTTTTGATTATTTAACCCTGTTTTTTTTATCGGCCCTAAAGTTAGACACGGTCGCCGCTCAACCTGCCGTGGGTGCATCACCGATACTGACAACCCGGAGGTTGAATATCAACTGTTGACCCGCCAGGGGATGATTCAAATCCAGAACGATCGCTTCGTCATCGGCTTCGGTGATCCGCGCGGGAATCTGGTCACCCTGCTGGGTGGTTAACGCAACGGTATCCCCCACTTGCGGGTTCATTTCCGGCGGCACCTGACTGCGTTCAAATCGGCGCAGCAGCGATTCGTCCCGCTCACCGTAGGCTTCCTCGGGTGCCAGGGAAACGGTCTTGGTTTCATTTTCAGCCATTCCCATGAGCGCCTGTTCGAAACCTGGAATTACCTGACCGGCACCCATTTCAATCTCCATGGGTTCCCGGCCCTCGCTGGAATCGAATACCTCTCCGTCCGCCAGGGATCCGGTGTAATCCACCTTCACGAAATGGCCGTTTTGAATCTTTTGCATGCTTGCTCCTTACGTTTTAAATGAAAATTAAGTGGGTAATATAGTCACCGAAGGGTAGCGCGTCAAGCAACGGGTCACCCGGCAATTGGTTTCCGCCCAAGTCATGGCAATTTCAAGTGACCTGGCAAAAGACCAATTCCAAATGGAGGTGTTCCATCGACTGAAAAACGGACAACATCCTTCATTCGCATTGTGGCATTTGAAGATAGTTGCAACGCGCATGAACGACTTAGTCCCTTTCCCCGGACACCGATCCCGTCCGCTAAAGATATCATGGGATGGACCGATATTATAAAAACGACGCCATGCGACGACCATGGGAGGGAGAACATCTGCCGGGCTCAACGAATTGATCGAGGACGTGCCAATGCGCATAAAACTCAGCGACCTGGAACCGTTCCGGGAAATATGCCACAAAATATGTCTGAATATCCCTGCTGCCTATGGTTGGCAATGGGATGCCAAGCGGAACATGGCCGTTCTGGTGTTGGAAGGCGAGGATGCCGAACTGGTTTTTTTCCCATTGTTCAAGGAGTTCCGGCACCACTGGAACTTCACCTCCCCGCCGCCGGAGAACGAATCGGTCTGTCAATGGATCAGCGGTCAATTCGGACTGATGCCCGGGCAGGTGCTGTTCACCTCCTACCCGCTGTGCAACCTTGTTCTGTGCGTTGCCTGGTGGCCATGGGGAGAGGATCAGAAGGTATCCATGCGGGTGGGCCTCATTCCGGCCTGCCATGCAAAATTACGCGATGGGGTGTCATTTCAATGCCTGTCCCGCTGGTTGCAGATCACCCCTTCCTCTTAAAAAGCCACGCAAAGCACGATCATTAGAGAAAGCGAGCCATTAAGGTTTCCCTTCATAGAGTTCGGGATACAATTGCCGGGAACAATCGGGGCATATACCATGTGAAAAATCGGCTTCCGAATGGGCATGGATGTATTCCTCGATGGGATGCCATCTATTCTTTTTATCCCTTATCTTTTTGCACGATGCGCAAATAGGCAACAATCCACTCAGTTTCTTCACCATCAACAGCGCTTCTTCCAATTGGGCAATCATCTTTTCCCGCGCTTTGGCTGCCTGATGCTTGACCAACGCAATTTCGATGGTATAGCGCAGTTCGGCATTGTCATAAGGTTTCAGCACATAACCAAAGGCATTATTCTGGATCGCACGACCCAGGGTGGCCGGATCGCTCAGACAGGTGAGAAAAATGATGGGCACATCCATCTGATGGTGAATCATCTCGGCCGCTTCCATACCGTTCATGTCATCCGCCAAAAGGATATCCATCAATATTACATCAGGCCCGTGCGCAATTGCCTTGTGCACCGCGGCAGTACCGGTGGCAGCGACAGCACACACTTCATAGCCGAAGGTCTGCAATCGGGCTTCCAGGACAGTGGCCACATGGGAATCGTCTTCGACGATCATTACCCGGGCGGCGGCGTTGGTTCCGATTTCTACCTGAGCCTTGAGCATGCTATCCATGTTCCAATTACCGTTGAGCGTTAAAAGGGTGCATTTTTATATACCTTGGTGTCAAAATAATGTGTGCACAATGGTGCCACACGCTCGCCCGTGCGTTTTGGCAATCACTCCCCGCAAGCCCGAACCCCCCCCCGCACCTTTCCTTTGACGTGCAATTACAAGGCATTAAAGTGCAATCAGTTCCCGCACCCCTATAACCGGCCTTTGGGTCAGTCGTACAGGGCAGGTATGATGGGCAATATCAATGCAATAGACTTGCCAGTCCCGGCATTTATCGGATTGGGATTCTGCAGAAAATAAAGGTAAGGCGTGTTGCGGTCTTTAACCTCGCGATCTTTCCGGGTGCTTCAAGGTTGCTCTCTGGTTTCCGATGACAGTGTCTAATCGTCAATCGTCCTGATGAAACCGCTTGATAATATAGCCGCCGGATTTTTCGTCAGACTCAAGTTCCATCAGGTCGCGGGCGGCAGCCTCTTCAAGCAGGCGGTTGAAAGATCGGAACCCGTAATAGGATTCATTGAAGCCCGGACGCCGACGCTTGAGGGTTTGTTTGACCATGGAGCCCCAAATTTTCTCTTCCCACCCACGCTCCTCCGCCAGCGCTTCCAAGGTTCCCATAATGAGATCCAGCGCCTCCTGGACGCGCTCTTCCGCGTCCTTTTCGGATACGGCTGCCGCCGTAGTGGGTGCACCTTTAGCAGGTTGACGGCCGGTCGTTTTGCGCGGCGTCTTTTTGCGCGCCTTTTTTTTACGAACCAGATCATCATAATAGATGAACTCGTCGCAATTGGCGATCAGCAGATCGGAGCTGGAGTTTTTCACACCCACACCGATAACGATCTTGTTGTTTTCGCGCAACTTGCTGACCAGGGGCGAAAAATCGGAATCGCCGCTGACGATGACAAAGGTGTCGACATGGGCCTTGGTGTAGCACAGGTCCAAAGCGTCCACGACCATGCGGATATCGGCAGAGTTTTTGCCCGATTGCCGCACGTGGGGAATTTCAATCAGCTCAAAGGCCGCCTCGTGCATGGCAGCCTTGAAATCCTTGTACCGTTCCCAGTCGCAATACGCTTTTTTGACCACGATGCTGCCTTTAAGCAGCAACCGCTCCAACACTTTGTCTATGTCAAAATTGTCATAGCGCGCGTCACGCACCCCCAGAGCGATGTTTTCAAAATCGCAAAACACGGCCAGGTTTTCGATTTCGGTGTTCTTATTCATGGCTGCCCCTTTTGCGATAATCAGACCTGAAAAGAAAAATTTAATTGCGAAGATGCGCATGCAAATGGATTTTTGCCGGTGAGGCGCGACGCGCCCGACGAAAACCCGATAGCACCCGTGCTAATCTTCCACCACTTCGGCCTTGAGAAGCACAACGGCCTCTTTGGGCACATCGTCATGCATTCCGTTGCGTCCGGTGGCGACTGTTTTAATTTTGTTCACCACGCCGTGGCCCTTGACCACCTTGCCGAACACCGTGTATCCCCATCCGCGTTCGTTTTTGGCCGTATGATTCAAAAAATCGTTCTTTTTGACGTTGATAAAAAACTGTGCTGTCGCACTGTGGGGGTCCATGGTGCGGGCCATGGCAACGGTGTAGGGATCATTGGTCAACCCGTTGTCGGCCTCGTTTTCGATGGGCGCACCAGTGCTTTTTTCCTGCATGTCGGCGGTCATGCCGCCGCCTTGAATCATAAACCCATCGATGACCCGGTGGAAAATGGTTCCGTTGTAATGGCCGCTGGCCACATACTTCAGGAAGTTGTCCACGGTTTTAGGTGCTTTTTCCGCATCCAATTCCAAAAAGATATCCCCCATGCTGGTTTCCAATTTGATCACGATAGACTCCTTTCAACGCTGGTAAAAACCCTCGCCTTGCTGTTTTTGATTTAAATACCGGTTTCGGAAGAGATCGAAAGCCCGATGTGACCTCTTCATAACATAGGAATATACACTAAAAAGTGCCTGATGACTACAGCGTTCCCGGGGCAATCCAGGGTGATTGCATGTACCCCGAAGAGATGGCGCGGCGGCTACTGTGGTCATCAAGCCGGAGCTCCCGGTAGCGGGAGCGCCTCCTATCTTGCTAAAAAAGGTTGCAGATCAGCTGCAGCGTGCATGTATCATTCATGAATCGACATGCGATCGCCCTGCGGGGCAATCGCATTGATATTTTGGCACGAAGCATTCCGCTCCAAGCGCCAGGTGGATAGACCCGAATATTGGGGTAGCGTCTGTTCCCACCATCCAAAGAGGTGATCCAGGGGGGGGTGCGCTGCGTCAACAATTGGCAACATCGTCATTTGGCATTTGACATTGTTTTCGTGAAAATGCATTTTAGCTTTTCAACCAAAACGATATAATAACTTCTTGTGAACATCCGCGGAGCACGGCATATGACGATCGATTTCCATACCCACATCTTTCCCCCAACCATGCACCAACATCGCGAACGGTTTTTCCAGAACGAACCAGCCTTCGAACTGCTGTATGCTTCGCCGAAATCCAAGATGGTGGGCGCCGATGATCTGGTGGCCGCCATGGACGACCAGGGGGTGGACAGGGCGGTGACTTTTGGATTTCCATGGTCCACGGCGGAAACCACGCAACGACATAACGACTACATTCTTGAAGCGATGGCCCGTCATCCGGATCGGCTGATCGGGTTCTGTTGTGTGGATCCCGCACATCCCCGGGCTGCCCGAGAGGTCGCCCGATGCCTGGAAGCCGGTCTCGCCGGCGTGGGTGAATTAGCCTTCTATTGTTCCGATATGGACAGCACATGTTTGGGCGATATGGACGACATCATGGCGCTGGCCCGCAAATTTCAATGCCCGGTGATGATTCACACCAACGAACCCATCGGTCACCCCTATGCGGGCAAAACCAGCAACACCCTGGCTCAAATCTATGCCCTCGTGAAACGCTACCCTGACAACGATCTGGTTCTGGCCCACTGGGGTGGTGGCATCTTTATGTACAACCTGCT
>JAGTVD010000481.1 GCA_018224505.1 Desulfatitalea sp.
AAGGTCACCGAGGCGGATCTGGCCTATGAGGAGGCGTATTGATCATCAAAAGTGATATACGAACCGCAGGTTGAAGCGTTCCCCTTCGGGGCGGTTCTCGGCCTGGCTTTCGAAATAGACATTGAAGAACAGGTGGGCGTCCTTGCTGATATGCCACAGCAGGCCGGGGCCGACACCCAGCACCTGCTCCTTCGTACCGGGCTGCTTGTTGCCGTCCGCCTTGTCATCGCTGATCTGCTTGAGGTAATAGCCGTTGATACCCAGGCGCAGCATGGGCAGCACCTGGTAGGCCGTGGCAAAGTTGAGATGCACGGCCTGGCCGGCCTGGGTGTCCGGGATGTCTCCATAGGCACGATTGGGATCGGTGTTCTTGGCGTTCCAGAGGTAGTGGATGCGGGTGGAGACGGTCCATTCGGGGGTAATGAACAGCGTGCCGGCCCAATAAGGGTTGAAGGAGAAGAAGTTGCTGCCCGGGTTCAGCTCCTTCGAGCGGCTGTACTTGCCGGTGGGCAGGATGAACTGCAGTTCCACCCGGTGCATGAAGCGCGGGCCTCTGGCGCCCATGACGGGGCCCCATTGCAGGTAGGGGCCGACCAATAGATCGCCCAGTCCCGCGCCGTTGTCTTCGGGAAAGAGTCCGGAAAGACTGTAGGAGGCATCGAGGGAGACAAAGGGGATGATCACATCCAACCCCCATTTGCCACCGGCGAGGATGGCCTGATCGGACTGGTAAATAAACTGGGTCAGGCTGATCCACGCTTCGAGGTCCTCGTCAGCGAAATCGGGCAGGGCGCGATTGCCGTTCGCATCAGCAAAGTAGTCGGAGGTCCAGCGCTGCACATACTGTGTGAAATAGAGCCCCGGACCGGCCGGCGGACCGCCGTCCAGAAAGCTGGTGAAGCCCAGGTTCACCGCGGGCAGGTTGTAGGCGTACCCCGGCGGGCCGCCCATCAGGACCATCAAAGCCAAACCCATCCCCATCCAGAAACCCATCCGTTTCATCGTCATCTCCTTCTCAATTGATCGTTATAAGTGGGCGCAAGCCATTTGCGGGACCGAATATGGCAAAACCACGAGGGCGGGTCAATGTCTAATATATCGATGGAGCCCCGTTGCGTTCAGCGACACACCCCCGCTTCCGGGAGCACCGGCTTAACTGCCACAGCGGTACGCCGTGCCATCTATTTGAGTTCATGCAATCACCTGTGCGCCCCATCGCCTATTGACCCCGTCCCACTAAATGATATGGTGGCGCCCACCTATGGAAAAGCGATCCCTGCAAACCTGGCTGAACCAGGCGGCCGCGCCGGTGCGGCGGCGATTGATCCTGGCGGTCTCCCTTGGGCTGGCGGCCGGTGTGCTGCTCATAGTACAGGCCGGGTTGCTGGGCGCCATCGTGCATGGGGTGGTGTTCGAAGGGCGTCATGTGGCCGACGTGTTTGCCCAGCTGATATTGCTGCCGGCGGTCATGGCGGTTCGTTTCCTACTGGTTTGGGCCGGTGAGAACTGCGGGTTCCAGGCGGCCGTTCAGGTCAAGGCCGATCTGCGTATGCGGCTTTACACCCACTTGCAGCGCATGGGGCCCCAGCGGCTGCGCAGCCGCTCCGTGGGGGAATTGGCCCACCAGGTGGTGGATGGTGTGGAGGGCCTGGAGGCCTACTATGCCCGTTTTCTGCCCCAGGCGGCCCTGGCGGTCCTGATCCCCCTGGCGGTCCTGGCCTTCGTCTTTCCTCTGGACCTGATCAGTGGCCTGATCCTGCTTGGCACGGCGCCCTTCATCCCCCTGTTCATGGTGCTCATTGGCGGGTATGCCGAAAAGCTCAATCAGCGCCAGTGGCGCCGCCTGGCGGCATTGAGCGCGCGGTTCCTGGACAGTTTGCAGGGCCTGACCACCATCCGGGCGTTCAACGCCAGCCGTCGGGAGGCGGCGATTATCGCCCGAATTACCGATGAATACCGTGAAACCACCGTCTCGGTGCTGCGGGTGGCATTCCTTTCGGCCCTGGTGCTGGAGTTCCTGGCCACCGTCAGCCTGGCCCTGGTGGCCATTTTCATCGGGTTCAAGCTTCTGGCCGGCGACATGGTGTTCCAGAGCGGCTTCTTCATCCTGCTGCTGGCGCCGGAGTTCTTCCTGCCCCTGCGCAGCCTCGGCACCCAGTACCATGCCCGGCTCTCGGCCATGGCCGCGGCCGAAGGGCTGCTGGGCATTCTTTCCGAACCCACCGACCCGTTGCCCCAACGCCGGGAGAAGGTCCGCCCGCGTTGGAACACGGTGGCGCTTGAGCTGGCGCATATCGCCTACCGCTATCCGGGGGGGCAGACCGTGCTGCGCGAATTGAAAATGTCGGTGGGTGCCGGCACACTTACGGTCCTTGCCGGCCCCAGCGGTACTGGTAAAACCACCGCTTTACGGTTGATGCTGGGCAGTCTGACGCCCGACCGGGGGCACATCGTGGTCAACGGCGCCGATCTGTCCCGCATGCCATCGGCTGCCTGGCTGGCCCATGTGGCCTGGGTGCCGCAATCGGCCTTCCTGTTTCAGGGAACCCTCCTGGAGAACATGCTGTTGCCCACAGACGGCAACCCCAGCCCAACGCACATGGAATACCTGGACCGGGCCGCCGCCCTGACCGGCCTGGACCGGGACCTGGCCGCCTTGCCCCAGGGATGGCACACCCGCCTTGGCGAAGCGGGCGAAGGGTTGTCCGGTGGCCAGCGCCGGCGACTGGCCTTGACGCGGGCGGTGCTTAAAAATGCCCCTCTGATCCTCCTGGACGAACCCACCGCCCACCTGGACGCCGAAAGCCGCCGGACGGTTGTGAAGGCGTTGCGGGCCCTGGCCGGACGCCATACGCTCGTTGTTGCGTCGCATGATCCGGAGGTGTTGGGGATTGCGGATTCAGTGGTCTGGATTGGGAGTAAAGATAGTGGTACGTGTTAAGGGTTTAGGTTTAAGTGGCGGTATGTTGGCGATCGGATCGGTGGGGGTTTTATGTCGGTTCTGAAGCTGCTGTTTGTCATCGCCCTGGCCCGCTGGCCCTGGCTGTTGCTGGGGTTGGTCTGCGCCATTGTCGCGTTGCTGGCCAATGCTGCTCTGCTGACCCTGGCCGGATGGTTCCTCGCCTCCATGGCGCTGGCCGGGGTCCAGGGACAGATGTTCAACTATTTCCTGCCGGCTGCCGGCATCCGTCTGCTGGCCATTTTACGCAGCCTGGGCCGCTATGCCGAACGGCTCTTCACCCACGACGCCACCCTGCGACTGCTGGCCGACCTGCGCGTTCACTTTTTCAAGCGCCTGGAACCCCTGGTCCCCGGCGGCCTGCCGGACATGCACAGCGCCGAACTGTTCAGCCGGCTGCGGGCCGACATCGACACCCTGGACCACTTCTACCTGCGCATGTTCATACCCGCTCTGGCCGCCCTGGGGGTGATGGTCGGCGGCTATCTGTTCCTGAGCGCCTTTGACCGCCCAATGGCCCTGATGATCCTCGGGCTCTGGCTGGTGGCCGGTGTGCTGCTGCCCTGGCTCACTTTGCGCCTGGGCCGCAGCGCCGGCGTGCGCCAGATCGAAACCGCGGCCCAGCTGCGCCGCCAGGTGGTGGACAGCCTCCAGGGGCTGGAAGAGCTGCGGGTGTACGGCGCCGCCCGGCAACAACGCCACCATGTGGAGCATCTCAGCCAAATCCTGCTCACCAGCCAGCGGACCCAGGCCCGTCTGGAGAGTTTCGCCCAGGGCGCCGTGGGGTTGGCCGCCGGACTTGCCATGTGGCTGGTGCTCATCGTGGGCATTCCTTTGTTGGCCGCCGGGCATTGGTCTGGTGCCACCCTGCCCATGCTGACCGTCTTCGCCCTGATCAGTTTCGAAGCGATGCAACCGCTGCCGGGTGCCTGGCGCATGTGGGGCCAAATCCGCACCGCCGCCACGCGGGTGCTCGAGATCACCACAGCGCCACCCCCGGTGCCCGATCCTGCATCGATCCCACCCGACCCGACGGACCTGGCCATCCAGATTCAGGGATTGACCTTCACTTACCCCGGCGCCGCGGTACCGACCCTCGACGGACTCGACCTCGACCTGCCGCCCCTGTCCCGCACCGCCATCGTGGGCCCGGCCGGAACCGGAAAAACCACCCTGATGCATCTGCTGCTGCGTTTCTGGGATTACGATCGGGGCGAGATCATGCTGGGCGGCCGCTCACTGCGGGCGTATACCGGGGAGCAGGTGCGGGAGAAAATCGCCATCGTCTCCCAACATGTCTTTCTATTCAACGCCACTATCGCCGAGAACCTGCGCCTGGCCAACCCCGAAGCCAGCGATGACACCCTGATGGAAGCGGCTCGGGCCGCGCGCATCGACGACTTCATTCTTTCATTGCCTGCGGGCCTCGACACGCCCGTGGGCCCCTTCGGCACCCACCTCTCCGGCGGCCAGACCCGCCGCCTGGCCGTGGCTCGCGCCTTGCTCAAAAACGCCCCCATCCTGATTCTCGACGAACCCACCGAAGGACTGGACGAGCCCACCGAACAGGCCCTCTGGCAAACCTTGGAACCCGTGATGCGCCACCGCACCGTATTGCTCATCACTCACCGCCCCGCAGGTCTCGAATACATGGATCAAATATGTGAACTGGCACCGCCGCCCAGCGGCATCTAAAACCCGGCGTACACCCCAATGTTGCAAAAGCCTCCGGCTTTCCCGAAGGGTAAAAATGATGGCATAGAATCGACGCGATCCTCAAGTTCACCATTTGTGGATTCCTCATCAAACCCTTCAATGAAGTGCAGATTCCATAGCTATCGGGAATTTTAAACGATTGGCCATCATTTTTATGCAACATTGGGGTACAGTGACAATTCACTTGTCAAACGGCCAACCCATCGTTAAGCTTGGTGAAGAAAAAGGAGGCGCCCATGAGACGTGTCATCGTCAGTCTGTTATGCCTCGGGCTTCTGTGGGTCGGGCCGCGCACCTCGGCTGCCGAGGAGGAATTCGTCAGTATCGTCAAATCGGTTGAGGGCCGGGCAACGATTACGCGCGGCGAAGCAACGCTTGCCGTCGTGAACGGCATGGAGGTTCGGCGGGCGGATATCGTCAGAACGGATCGCAGCGGATATGTCGGCCTGGTTTTCTCTGACGACACGCGTATCTCCATCGGGCCCAACACCGAACTCACCATCGACACCTACCTGTTCGAACCCCTTGAAAAGAATTTCTCTTTCATCGTGCGGATGGTCCGGGGGACCGTATCGTATTTGTCCGGCCAGATTGCCAAACTCGCCCCTGAATCGGTGCAACTCTTAGTGCCTGCAGCGACTATCGGTGTTCGGGGAACCCATGTGCTGATCAAGGTTGATTGATCGGGATTCGCAGGCGTCGACATTTTCGCAATCTACCGTTATTGCAGGAAGGTGAGCCTTGAAAAAAATGATAATTATCGGGTGCTGCCTGGCGGCAGTGGTATTCGTCGCAGCCTGTGGTAAAAAAAGCCTGGTCATTCTTGCGCCGGATCCGGACGGGTCGGTGGGGCAGATAACGGTCGCCAACGAAGCGGGATCGGTCGACCTCGACCAGGCCAATTTGGCGACGGAGGTCCGGACCCGGGCAACGGCGCCTCGTGCGCCGTCACCGCTGGATCCGGCTCAGGTTGAAGGTCTGTTTGGGGAGGTCATGGCCAACCAACCGCCGTCACCATTGCATTATCTGCTGTATTTCGAGTCGGATTCGGTGCAGATGCTGCCGGCATCCAGACAGCAGTTACCCGAAATCGTCACTGTTATCCAACAGCGCTCGCCCACACGCGTCTCGGTGGTCGGTCACACGGACACCATGGGCGACAATGCCTATAACGTCGATCTCTCCCTGCGTCGTGCGCTCGCTGCCAGGCAGCACCTTGTGGACAAGGGGATTGACGCTGCTTTTATCGACATCGCTTCCCATGGTCAGGAAAACCCGCTGGTGAAAACGCCCGATAACGTGGCCAACGCCCAGAACCGACGTGTAGAGGTGGTGATCCGGTAGCGCCTGTCGCCGGCAGCGGTAAGCATTCCGGCCGGTGTACCCGGCCCCCCCGGTTCGACTTCCAGCTCAAAGCATCCGTGGATTTGAACGAAATGGATACCTCCAAAAATAAGATCGATCCATCGGCGCTGTGGATCATAAGCCTGGGTGTCTTGCTGGCGGGTGTTTTGTCCGTCTTTTATCTCATGCGTCCCGATTTCATAGATCACTTTCATTTCAAGCTCACCGACGCCATCGTTGCCAAGGCCGCCGAAACGGACATCACCGATCAAGTCGTGGTGGTGGGTATTGATGAAGGGTCACTGGAAGCGTGGGGCCAGTGGCCGTGGCCGCGCTCCCGGGTGGCATCGCTCTTGAAGGCGTTGGCCGACGGGGGGGCCCGGAGCATTGCCCTTGATTTCATTATGGCTGAACCGGACCGGACCTCCGTGTTCCCGCTACAGGACCACGATGCCGTGCTGGCAGACACCTTGTCCAGTGGGCCATTTGTTTTGGGATACAAATTTCAATTTGGGGATGAGGTTGGCAAGCAGGAGGACTGTCTGATCCACCCGATGGACATGGTGTACGTCCAAAAAGCGCTCGAAGGAGAAAGAACACTTGGACTCTACCGTGGCCAAGGAATCGTTTGCAACGTGGATCGGTTGTCACGGGCGGCGCCATATTCCGGTTTCCTGAACGGTCTGCCCGATGAAGACGGACGGCTGCGTCGTCTGCCCCTGATGATCCGTTATGGGCAGGCGGTCTACCCCAACCTCGCGCTGGCCGCACTGCTGCCTGCCGCCCAACGACAACCGATGGTATTGCACCAGCAGCGGGGAGGCCGGAATTTCCTGATCCTGGGCGATCATACCATCCCGATCGATAACAACGGGAATCTGCGGATCGGTTTTACCAGTCCGCGATCGAACCTGCTACATGTCCCGGCGGGGCAAGTGCTGGCCGGTCAGGTTGATGATGCGATTTTCAAAGACCGTGTGGTTTTCGTCGGGCTGAGCGCCACCGGTCTGGCATCCTCCTACCAGACACCGCGCCATGGGCGCTATTCGGCCGTCGAAATTCATGCCCAGGCAGTGGAGACCATCCTTGCGGCTCAATATATACTTCGTCATCCGGGGATCGTGCTGGCTGAAGTGCTCCTTTCCATGATGGCCGCCGTTTTATTCAGCCTGTGCGTTGCCCGCTGTGAATTCGTGACCACCGCAGTCGTCGGCGCCATAGGCATCTTCGCGTGTTGGGGGGGTGCCCAGTTGATATTCAACAGCCGGCAGATCCTTTTCTCTCCCTTGCTGCCCTCGTCCGTTATATTCAGCAGCGGATTGCTGCTCATGCTTTTCAAATACTGGATGCGGCAGCGCAAAGCGCGTCTGAGTATCGAGGGTGCGCTGATTCTGATGAAAAGCAGTCAGCAGGAACTGGACGCCATCATAAAATCCATTCCTGACATCGTGTTTCGGCTCGACGCATCGGGTCGGATCACTTTTATCAGCCCTGCCGTGATCCGCTATAAACAACAGCCCGAAGCGCTGCTCGGCAAACACATCCTGGATCTGGTCGTTCCTGAAGATAGACGCAGCGCTACCTACCGGATCAGCGAAAGACGAACGGGTAGTCGCGCCACTGCCGATCTGGAGGTGCGACTGATGTTGTCCCTGACCGACAGTTCGGCCGACGGGGAGGAGCGGTATTTCAGCATTTCGGCGGAGGGAATTTACACGAACACGAGCCCGGACGCGAAAACGTTTGTGGGCACCCAGGGTATTGCCAGGGATATCACCCATCGCAAACATCTTGAACGCAGGTTGGAGCAATCCAAAAAGATGGAGGCCATCGGCACACTTGCCGCGGGGGTGGCCCATGATTTGAACAATATCCTGGGCGGGTTGGTCACTTATCCCGAATTGCTTCTAATGGATCTGCCCACCGATGATCCCATGCGCAAAAAGATCGAGACGATCCAACGTTCCGGACAACGGGCGGCGGATATCGTTCAGGACATGCTGATGATCGCGCGCCGTAACATCGAGAATTACGATATCGTAAAGCTGAACAACATCGTTGCCGGCTACCTCCGGTCGCCCGAATTTGCCAGCCTATCGCGCAATCACCCCAATGCAACGATTGCAAGCGAGCTGGCCGATGATTTGCTGAACGTGAAAGGTTCAGCTGTTCATATCGCAAAAATGATCATGAACCTGGTCGGCAATGCCGCCGAGGCCATGCCGACGGGTGGGACAATACAGATACGCACCCAAAACCGATACCTGGACGTGGCCATCACCGGTTTCGAGCGGATTCCGGAGGGGGAGTATGTCTTGCTGCGCATTGCCGATGAGGGCGTCGGCCTTCCGCCGGAGGAATACCAGCGGATTTTCGAACCGTTTTACAGCAAGAAACGGATGGGGCATAGTGGTTCGGGTTTGGGCATGACGATCGTTTGGAATACGATAAAGGATCACGCCGGCTTCGTGGACATTCACAGCCAGGAAGGAGACGGGACGCAATTCGACATTTTCCTGCCGGCAACGCGGGAGGAGGTGGACAAGCGGACCCAACAGCGGGTGGTGCTCCAGGATTACACCGGCACGGAACGGCTGCTGGTCGTGGACGACATCCATGAACAGCGCGCCATTGCGACCCGGATGCTTGGCAAACTCGGTTATCAGGTGGTATCCGCTGCAAGTGGTGAGGAGGCCGTGGCCTACATGCAGGCGCACGAGGTCGATCTTCTGGTGCTCGACATGGTCATGCCGCCGGGCATTGACGGCATGGAAACCTACCGTCGCATTCTCAAAATCCATCCCCATCAAAAAGCGATCATTGCCAGCGGTTATGCGCCGTCAGGGCGCGTCAAGGCAATGTGGGATCTGGGCGCTGGTGAATATCTCCGCAAACCATACACCCTGGAGAAAATCGGCCTGGCCGTCCGCCGTGAACTGGACAGGGGCCAATAGGGGGTCAAGCCGCGACCCCCTGTCGGCGCTACACCTCGGGCGCGACCAGTTCCACCTCGTAGCCCAGGGGGTCCTTGGCCACACCGCGAACGTTGGGGGCGGGTTCCTGTACGATGGGCAGCGGTTCGACGCGGATGACCTCTGTTAAGGCCGCGGGATCAGCGACGGTGAAGGTGATTTTGGCCGGTACATCCTCATAGATTCTGGGGTTGAGATAGTCCATGAGCACGACGTCCATGCCCAGGCTGGCATCATAGGATGGGCTCAGGCGCGACTGCAGGATTGCTTCGTTCATGAAGTAGGGCACATGCAGGTAGTATTTGAGCCGCATGCCCACCACGCGGGTGTAGAAATCATCGATGGGTTCCAGGCTGGCCACACCGATGCCCACGCCTGTCAGATAGGTGCCGGGCACAGGGTATTCAATCAATTCGATCAGGTAGCCGTCCGGATCCAGGGCCATCCCGATCTTTCCCAGGCCCGGTTGAACGGCCGGCGGTGAAAACGCCGTGCCTCCGCCGTCCAGAATGGCCGCATACATGGCATCGGCGTCGGGAACGGCGAAGACCAGTTTGACCGGATGGTTGGTGCAATCGATGGTGTCGTCATCGAATTTCATCAATGCCAGCTTGTTCGGGGTGGATGTGGCATTGGTGGCCCGGTTGTCTGTGTATACCGTTTCGCTTCTGTCCGTTCTCACCCTGCCGGAGTGATGCTGCAGGCCGAGTACATTTTCATAAAACGCGCTGGACACATCGAGATCCGTCACACCGATGCCCACCTCCTTGACATAGGGCGCAAACGGATGGGGTTTTATCGCCGTGAGCGTCGCATCGAGGTTTCTCCGGGCGCCGGTGGGCGTTCGCAGGGCCGGCGTTCGCGGCGTGTTCGCGGTGAAGGCGGATGCGTCATCGAGGGTTCCCAGGATGCGATTCATAAACGTGGCAAAGGTTCCCGAACTGAGGAAGAGAGAGGATTCATCTTCAAAAATCGATCCGTCATTGTCTCCGTCCGCTTCATCCCAGGCCAAAAGCGCCTGGATGGCGTCCGTGATTTCAATGCCGTTGGCGTGATCACCGTCCGCATCCACCAGCTGCAAGAAG
>JAGTVD010000482.1 GCA_018224505.1 Desulfatitalea sp.
CCTTAAGGGTTATCAATACTTACTTGCTTACCAGATCGATCTCCTCCAGGACGCTGATGTCCGGTCTGCCCGCCAGAACCCCACCGAGTTTCTGGGAGAAGGCTTTAAAATGGGGCGTCGCGGAGTGCGCCGCCAAGGCATCTTTGTCCTTGTAGCGTTCGATGACCACGATCGTATTCGGATCTTTGGGGTTGCGGTTGAGGCTGTAGAGCAATGTGCCGGGCTCCTGGGCCACATCGGGCAGCATCGCCTGGAATGCGGCGATGGTCTCTTCGGCTTTGCCTTCCTGCACGGTAAGTTTGGCGACTACTGAAATCATCTGGGGTTCTCCTCCTTTGTCGATGGGTTGGATGGTTGCGTCCCTTTAGAAAGGGGCGCGGCTGCCATTGCGGATTGCCAGGTCGACGGCGACCTGGTTTTGAGCGTCAGGATTGCGGCCATCATTACCGCCACAATGCATGCAGCATGGACCGCGGTTAGGGTGAAGCGTTTGTAAATGAGCGAGAGTACTGCCGGCGCCAGGGCGTAGCCCGAAAATTTGATGGCATTGTAGATGGAGGTGACCGGTTGGCGCATCGCGGGGGCGATCTGGATGGCCAGGGTATTCAAAGAGGTCCATGCGGTGGCGGCGCCGGTGCCCAGGATCAGAAAGAACAGCAAGTGATTGTAGAAAGTGTAGGGTATCGTTGCCATGAGAGCAATGGCCACCACGGCAATGGCGGCGCCTCCCAGAAAAACGCCCCGGCGTCCGAGCCGATCTCCCAGCAAGCCGGCGATGGGCGAGACAATAATACCGGACAGTCCGGTGATGGAGAGGATGGTGCCGATCTTGTCCGATGGCAGGGAGAGGGTGGTCTTCAAATGGTCGGCGGTGAAGGTCATGACGCCGATGTAAGCCAGAAAGAGACTGAACGCGGCGAAACTGATCAGCAGCACGTCAGGGGCTTGAACGGCTTTGACCAGCATGGGTAGAATCTCCTTGATGCTGGCGGTCGGTCGGTCGGGCTTGGCTGCGGGGGTGCTGGTAAACCAGTAAGCGATGGCGGTCACCACGGCCAGCAGGGCCATGAAATAGAAGAACCAGGGCCACCCCAGGCGCACTTCGATGACACCGGACAGGAAGGGACCGAAGGTGATTCCGATGGTGTAAGCCACCCCCAGCAGGCCGATGGCCTTGCCCACATGCTGTGGGGGCACGATTTCGCCGATCAGCGCCATGATCACGGGGGTTAAGAAGCCGGCCCCAATCCCCTGCAGCACCCGGAACAGCAGAAAGAGCGTCAGATTGGGGGCGAG
The DNA here is from genome assembly GCA_018224505.1 of Desulfatitalea sp. Taxonomy (GTDB): domain Bacteria; phylum Desulfobacterota; class Desulfobacteria; order Desulfobacterales; family Desulfosarcinaceae; genus Desulfatitalea. The sequence goes on from JAGTVD010000482.1 coordinate 1,297, forward strand.
GCCACTGAGCACCGCACCCACTGCATAGAGGGTGAACCCGAACATGAGGGTGCGGCGTACATCGAACAGTTGGGCGATGGATCCTGAAAATATCTGGATGACGATGAAGGGGATCATGTAGACGGTGATGGAGACTGCCGCCGTGCTGAAGGCGACGGACCACGCCTGGGCCATGACCGGCAGGATGGTCACAATGCCAAAACCGCCCATGGGGCCCATGGCCGCGCCGAGATACAGGGGAATGAGTCGTCTCAGGTTCAATGGCTTCGATCCAATGGAAACCGCAACGCCCGCAATGGCAGTCGGTTGCGACGTTGATTTCAACTTAGAAGAGATCCCGTGGGTTGTCAACATATCGGGCGATCACACATTTGCTGATGACACTTCTGTAGGAATGATTTAATGTTTAATATTATTCTGTTGCGTTGATTTGGACATGATATGGCAAGTTCGTGATACCCGCCTGGCGTTTGGCAAGATCGAATTTGCTTTTGACAGTGTCGAAAGTGATGTGCTACCCATGGTGGGCAGGGAATTTAAAGATTCAGCTTAAAGGAAGGACGGACAGCATGAAGATGGACCCTCCGGGGAACGTGTCGGATCAAATTTTGCTGTTGGGACGGCCCGAAGCGTGCGTCTATCTGGTGACAGGCGACAACGAGAGCATCTTGCTGGGCGGGGGTATGACCTACATGGTGCCCGACCTGATCCAGCAATTGGAAGCGCTGGGCGTCGACGAACGTCGTATCGGGCGGCTTTGTATCCTGCACTCCCATTTTGACCACTGCGGTGCCGTGCCCTACCTCAAACGCCGGTGGCCATGGGCGGTGGTGACCGCTTCCCCGCGTGCCCAGCAGCTGCTTGCCAAACCCGCGATATCCGCCAGCATCGACCAGATGAATCGCGCCGCAACCACCCGGATGGGGCGCGACGCAGCGGTTCAATCCCTCGGGTGCCATTTCTCCGACATTGTGGTCGAAGAGATTGTGTCCGAAGGCGATGTGCTCCAATGCGGCCCGCTGCAACTGAATGTGCTGGATGTGCCCGGTCACTCTTCCTGTTCCATTGCGGCCTACATGCCGGCCCAAAAAGCCCTTTTCGCCTCCGATGCCGTGGGGCTCGAACGCAACGGTGTCTTTCAGCCCACCCCCAATGCCAACTATGATGACTATCAGCGGAGTCTGGAAAAGCTGGCCGCGTATCCCATCGATCTGTTGCTGCTGGAGCATTATGGGGCCTATCTGGGTGAAGATGCCAGGGGTTTCATTACCCAGGCCATTGCGGCCGCCCGCGAGTTGCGGCAATTGCTGGAGAAGACCTACTTGAAGACCCGCGACATCGATCAATGTACTGCGGAGATCACCGACATCCTGCTTCAGCGGGCGACCGATTCCTTTCTGCCTCGCGAGGTGCGTGCGATCGTTGCCGGACAGATGGTCCGCTTTATCGCCAAGCGGCTTTGATGCGGTCATCTTGACAATCGGGGCTGGGTTCGGTATCTATTCGTAACGTCCATAAGTCCATGTATATCAAATTCAATTCAGCGATATCGAACAGGTGGTGAGTGATGGCTATTCAGTCGGTTGATCGTGCCTTGCAGATTTTGAACCTGTTTTCCCATCGTGTGCCCGTGCTGGGTGTCACCGAAATCAGCCGTGCGGTGGGACTGTCCAAGGGAACGGTGCATGGGCTCATCCGCACGCTGCTGCAACAGGGTTTTCTGCAGCAGGACAGTGCCACGCGCAAATACCGCCTGGGGCTCAAGATCTACGAACTGGGGATTGTCTGGGCCGGCACTCTGGAAATCAACCAGAAGTCCGCCGGACCCATGAACCAGCTGGCCAAGGAAACGTTGCTGGAGAGCCGGCTGGCGATCTGGGACGGTGATTCAATGGTCATCACTTCCACCGTCCACCCCCGCGCGCGGGGTGTCCTGCCCCATCAATTCGGCCCCCGGGTGCATGCGTATTGTTCCGGCATCGGTAAAGCGGTTCTGGCATTCATGGATGATGAAAAGATCGCCCTTTATCTGAAGCGCACGCCGCTCGTTGCGTTTACGCCGAGTACTGTTACCGACAAACAGCAGCTGTTGGAAGAACTGGCGCAAATCCGCCTGCGGGGTTATGCCGTTGACCGTGAGGAAGCGGTTCAGGGTTTGTCGTGTATCGCTGCGCCGATCTATCAGCGCGATGGACAGGTGGCCGGCG
>JAGTVD010000483.1 GCA_018224505.1 Desulfatitalea sp.
CGGGGGCGGCGGCACCGGAGCCGGGGCTCGGGGAGTCGACAGGGATGGTTTGACATGCCGGCCGCAGGCAGTAATTGCCAGGATCACGCACAGTATCATGAGCAGGGCCGGCCAATGCCAATATCCGGGAAAGCGCTTCGCGGTCACGTGCATGAGATTAAACTACTGCAAAAACAGTTCGATTTCAACCATCCGTTCTATGGGCACTCGCTGAACCAATCGCCATCCGCCTCCGGCGGCTGCTTGACCAACAGCACGCTCGATGGTGCGTTCGCCAGAATTTGCAGTGGCAGGCTGCCGACCAGACGGCGGTAGAGATCATGACGCAGGCTGCCCCCCAGCATAATCACGCTATCATCGCCGGCGGTTTCGACGACCGTCTCGGCAACCCGCTCCCCCGGCTTGATATGGATAGCAGTTGTTTTACCGCAGCGCGCGAGCCAATCGTGGGTTCGCGCGAGTGCCTCCCGGGCCACTTTGAGGCTCGCGGCCGGCTGGTCCGACCGCTGCACCCAGAGCAAATCCACCGGCGATGTGATCGCCGGCAACAACTGGCGCAGCAGCGGCAGCTGCCGCTGGGAGGAGACCGATCCGTCCGTGCAAACCAGGTAACGACTGTCCGGCCTGCCGCCGCGAACCAGCAGCAGGGAGGTGTGCAGGTCGAGAGCCAGTTTACGGGCGGGGTTGCCGATGATCCGGCCCCTCCAGCGGCCGCGCCGGGGTGGCGCGATGATCAGCAACTGGTAACGGTGCTCATCCACTTCCCGGTTGAGCGTCGCCACCAGGGAGCCGAAACATTCGTAAAAGGGAATGCGACCGCCATCAGATGTTCGGCACGTGAACATGTATCCCTTGGGAATATCTCGAATGGTGATATCCGGTGACTTCTCCAACACGCCCGCGGCGGCCAGGCGCTCCATGGCGTCGACCAGGATTTTCACACCCCCGGACAACCGCTTCTGTTCACTCATTGGCACGGCCACCCCCACCGGCGGCGGCGATTCGGCCGCGTGCGTACCCGAACGAACCGTAATCACGGCCAATTGAGCCTCCAACCGCTGGCTCAGGACGGCTGCAAAATCCAGCGCCGCTGCTGCTGCCGGACGGCCATCGGTGTATGCGAGCAACTTGATCATTGTCCCCCTTTACCACGGGTCGGCACGGCCCCGCCTGTGCGTTCCGGCATACCGCTCTGCGCCGAGTCCGATCCACGGGGCTGCACGCCGGCACCGAAAATCTCCCAGTTGCCCTTTTTAAGTTCCGGACACTCTTTAAAAACCGCTACCGGGCAGCGGGCACACACCTCCGGGTCGAAGGCTTCCCGCATGGCTTGGCGAATGGCCGCACCCGAGCTGATACGCAAATGGCTCGCGCCGACCTCCCTTAGCAGGCCTGAATCCTTGAGCACCTCGAACACCCGGTGGTTGAACCCTGAAAAATAGAGCCCTCCGCCGCGCTGCCCGAGTTCGGCAAGCACCATTTCCAGCGTGTGAATGCCGCTGGCATCCAATGTGTTGACCTTGTGCATGCGGATCAGCAGGTTGGCAATAGCGGGATGGCTGCGCAGGCGACGCTGTAAATCATCCAGCACAAAGGCGGCCGATCCGAAAAAAACAGACCCCTCGATGTTGACGATATCCATCTGGCAACACGTTTCGCCATGGGCCGAACCCACCATTTTGCCAGTCTCCTGGTCGGGTAGTACCGAGTGGATGTGCGGATGGGCCGTGGCGGCCAGATGCAACCCGATGGACAACAAAACGCCCACATAGATGGCAAACTCGATGCTCAGAAAAACGGTTGCCAAAAAGGTGATCACCAGTACGGCCGCATCGCTGCGAGTGGTGCGGATGGTGCGAACAATGTCCCTGGGGCGGATCATGTCGAACGCCACAACGATGAGCACCCCGGCCAGTGTTGCAATGGGCAGCTGGGCGGCCAGCGGCGCCGCCAGCACGATCGTCGCCGCGACGCCCAGGGCGGAAACGATACCACTGACCGGCGTCTTGGCACCGGCATTGAAGTTGACCGCCGAACGGGTGAAAGAGCCGCTGCCGGCATAGCCGCTGAACAGGGCGGCGCCAATGTTGCCCAGCCCCTGGCCGATGAATTCACGGTTGATGTCGATGCGCTGGTGGGTCTGCTCGGCAATCGCCTTGGCAATGGAGACCGCTTCCACCAGACCGAGAATGGCAATGGCCAGGGCACCCGGTGCCAGCTGACCCACATGACCCAGCGCCTCCAGCGACGGCCAGCGAACAGGAGGCAGATGTTGGGGAATGGCCCCCACCACCGCCACCCCCTTCTGATCGAGGTTGAACAAGGCCACCAGGGAACCCGCCAGCACCATGGCCAGCAGCGGACCCGGCCAGGTCGGGCGGTAGCGGCGCACGCCGACCACCACCCCTATCGTCAGCATGCCGAGCAGCATGGTAACCGGCGCGATTTGGTGCAAACGGGCCAAGGTGCCGACCAGGTATTGGTGAAACACCGCCGTCGGCGAGAGGTCGAGGCCCAGAAATCCCGGCAATTGCTTGAAAGCGATCAATGCGGCGGCGCCGGTGGTAAAACCGATCAGCACGCTATGGGAAACAAAGTTGAGCAGGGCGCCGAGCCGGGCAAACCCCATAACCAGCTGGATGACCCCCACCAACAGGGCCAGCACCATCACGAGTTCCAGGTAACCATCGCTCGACGGTGACGCCAGCCCGCCCAACACACTGAACAATACCAGTGACACCGCTGTGGTGGGTCCTGTGATCAGATGGGCCGAACTGCCCCACAAACAGGCGATAATCGTGGGGACGATGGACGCGTACAGGCCGAATTGAACCGGCAGTCCGGCAATCAGCGCATAGGCCATGGATTGGGGCACCGCCACCACGGCCACGGTGAGCCCGGCGACCAGATCCGGCTTCAGGAACTGTCGCCGATACCCGCGGATCCAGGCGACAAAAGGAAAAACATCGTCGATACGGATATGCACGACCCGTCTCCGTCAATGCCAGTACGATAATACGGCGTCACTCAGCATTTCATAGCTGCATATGCCGATCCGGACAAGCAAATTATCCTTAGATTATCCGAACACACAACTTGACATGGCATTCAACCCGCAGTAGAACAGACGCGCACTATTTAGACAGCCTAACAGTTAGGACTGCAAAACAACCGGCATCGGATCACACCATGGCGACAGAAAGCCTCTCGGACCAGGCCCGTTTTATTTTCACCACCGGCCGCTGGATTCATGAGGAAATATTGAAAATTCAGAGCCGTCACCTGGCACGCCAGGCGGTATCACCCAATATCGAGCTCTCTCTGGCCCAGCTCAACGCCATCGGGGTGGTGCGCTGCCAGGGCCCCCTGTCCATGGGCGCCCTGGCCGAACAATTGGGCATATCGGCCCCTTCGGCTTCGGCCATGGTGGATCGTCTGAAGGAAAAAGGTCTGTTGCTGAGGGAGCACAGTACCGAGGATCGCCGCAAGGTGGTGGTACGCATCTCCCCTGAAGCGGTGAAAGATATCGAAGCGGTGGAAGCCGGTCTGCTCGAACTGTTCGAGGACCTGGTCAAAAAATTGGGACCGGAAACCACCGATCAATGGTGCCGTGTCCTGGCAACCATCCAGAAGGTTTTACTGGGGGAAGCCAAAACAATTCAAAATGAATAAAGAGACCCAATACGGAATGAAGGAGAAAGGTATGCGATTTAACCACCACCCGAATATTGGTGTATTGTGGCTTGGCCTCGTGTGCATGTGGCTGTTGGCCCAACCGCTGGGGGCCGTGGCGGAGCAACATCAACCCACCCATGCCGCCTTGGAGCGGATCGATGTGCTTGATCTGGAAACCGCCGCCCGCATTGCGCTCGCCGAAAACCCATCCCTGGCGGCGGCCCAGGCCCGGGTGGAACAGGCCGGCCAGATCGTCCGGCAGGCCCAGGCCGGCTACTGGCCCCAGGTGGATCTGTCCGCCGGGGTCTCGCGGATCGAATTGTCTGAAAGAGACTTGGCCCCCCAGCGTGCACTCGGCCTTTTGCGGCAACCCCCCACCACCGACGTTAAAAACCCCGAAGATTACTACCAAGCCGGCCTTAACGCCAGTTGGCTGGTGTTCGACGGTTTTGCCCGCCGCTTTCAACTGGCGGCGGCCCGCTACGGCGAGCAGGCCACTGGTGCCGCGCGATACGACGCCCAACGCCTGCTGCTGTCGGCCGTGACCTTCGCCTATCTGCAAGCCCAATTGGCCCAGGAAAATATCGCTGTCGCCGTTGCCGATGAAGCATTCAACCAGCGACTGCTGACCGAAGCACGCCTGCGCTACGATGTGGGCGCTGGCCCCCTGAGCGACACGCTCAATTTCCAGGTGCGAGGCAACACGGCTCAAAGCCGCCGCATCCAGGAGGAGCGTGCCTACAAGGCCAGCCTGATCAGTCTGGCCAGCCTGCTGGGGGTGCCCCGGGGTCGATTGCCGGA